>NZ_KV788851.1:0-37274 GCF_001807385.1 Brachybacterium sp. HMSC06H03
CCGCCGAGCGACGCGGCCGCACCGCGGGCCGCTCCGGCAGCTCGTCGACGGCGAAGCGCTCCGGCGCCGGGACGGCCACCGAGGCCTCGACGACCTCCAAGGGCACTGCGGCGAAGCGCGGCGCGTCGAGCTCTGCGGGCACCGGGTCCCGTTCGACCGCGTCCAGGAGCACCGCGTCCAAGGGGACCGGCACCGCGTCGAAGGGCACCGCGTCGAAGGGCACCTCGGCGACGTCTGCTCCGTCGACGACCGCGAAGAGCTCGGGAACCGCGAAGAGCGCCGGGACTGCCAAGGGCACCTCCTCGTCCAGGACCTCCTCGCCCGCGAAGAGCACCTCCGGCTCGAAGGGCGCCTCCTCCCCGGCGAAGGGATCCACCGGCGCGAAGAGCACGGCCGGCGCGAAGAGCGCGGCCGCGCCCACGGCCGCCGCCGAGTCGACCGGCCCCGCGGAGGGCACCGCCGCCTCGAAGGACGCGAGCACGACGCCTCAAGCCACCTCGGCTCCGACCGCTCCCGCCCCCGCCCCCGCGACGGGCGGAGCAGTCGACGAGACCGCTCCGATCAGGACCGACGAGGTCCCGACCGCCGCCTCCTCGACGACCGAGCAGGAGCAGGCTTCTTCGCAGGCCGCTCCTGCCGCCGCAGAGAACGAGGCGACGGCCCCGGCGTCGAGCGCGCAGGATGCGCAGCCCGAGACCGCTGACGCGCCGGAGGGTGCCCCGCAGGCCGGCTCCGCGGAGTCGGAGGCCCCCGCGCGCGGCGAGGACAGCCCGGTCGTCGACATCGAGGCGGTCGAGTACACCCGAGTGCGCGACACCGCCCCGCCGGAGGACGCCGAGCCGGCAGCGCCTGCCGAGCCCTCCACGACCGAGCAGCCTGCTGTCACCCCTCAGGAAGCCCCTGCCCCTGAGAACAGCTCCGCGCCGGCCGACGGGCTCTCTCCGACCGATGAGTCCTCTGGGACGGACGCCGAGCGCGCAGCTGCGGTCGGTGCCGATGGGGATGCGCGCGACGATGCCGGGGAAGCACCTTCCGACGCTGTCGGGCAGCCCGACGCCGGCTCGGAGCGAGCTCCTCTCGAGAGCCAGGGCCTCGTCAGCGTCCCGGGCGCGGAGTTCGCGGAGATCCCGATCCACGAGGTCCGGGAGAACCCCCGCAACCCGCGCACCATGTTCGACGAGGAGGAGCTCGACGAGCTCGCGTACTCGCTGCGCGAGGTCGGCGTGCTGCAGCCCGTCGTGGTGCGCCCGATCCCAGTCACCGAGGACGGCGAGTCCTTCGAGCTCGTCATGGGCGAGCGCCGCTGGCGCGCCGCCCGCCGTGCCGGCCTCACCGCCATCCCCGCGATCATCCGCGAGACCAGCGACGACGATCTCCTGCGCGACGCGCTCCTCGAGAACCTGCACCGCACCCAGCTGAACCCGCTGGAGGAGGCCAACGCCTACCAGCAGCTGCTCGACGACTTCGGGTGCACGCAGGACGAGCTGGGAGAGCGCATCGGGCGCTCTCGCCCCCAGATCACCAACACGCTCCGCCTGCTGCGGCTCCCCGCCCTCGTGCAGCGACGTCTCGCCAGCGGGGCGATCAGCGCCGGCCACGCGCGTGCGCTGCTGTCCCTGGACGATCCGACCCTCATGGAGGAGCTCGCCCAGCGGATCGTGAGCGAGGGGCTCTCCGTGCGCGCCGTGGAGCGTCTGGTGGCACGTGGCGGGCAGCAGCAGGCTCCCCGCACCGTTCGTCGCAGCACCTACGACCCGCACGTCGTGGACCTGACGAGCCGGCTGTCGAACCGCCTCGAGGCGCCCGTGCGCATCGATGTGGGCAAGCGCAAGGGCAAGATCACCCTTGAGTTCACGAACCTCGAGGACCTCGAACGCCTCATGGGGAACATGGGCCTGGAGCTCCCGTCCTCGGAGTGAGTCGGGGAGTGCGGGGTCCGCGCCGCACCCGCTCGCTGGAGCGCTGACGTGCCGCGGCGTGAGACGTGCGCCATGCCGTCGTCCCGATGACGAGCGGGCTCCTCTCCTGACCGACAAGAGCGTGCTCGTCCCATCCCCTCGCCGGCCGAACTCCGCGTTCCCCCGCGAGGAGCACCAGCATCCCGAGGGGCCCTTCAGTGAATGGGCCCTCTTGAGTGAGAGCCGCGTCACAGTGCACGCGGATCTGGCATGGGCACTCCGTGTGTCATCTCCGGTCGGTGCACGCGGTGTGGACGCACGCGTCGTCCACTTCCCCCGCAGCCTCGCATCACCCCCGCATCGGGGCATCCTCCCGTGCCATCGGTGCAGGCCAGAGTGCTGAGCGGAGCTTGTCCACCGTTGTGCACAACTCTGTGGACCGCGTTCCTCCATCGGAGGCTGCCCACAGTTGTGTGCACCCCTGTGGAAGCGGAGTCCGTACGTGCCTCTGTCTCTCGTGGTTTCCCGGGAAACATGTGGCACCCCGCTGATATCGCGAGTGGCCTCGGCGGTCTGCGCCGAGATGCTCCGCTCTCCTGAGGGTGCCTGCGCGAGCATCTGATGCTTCCATACAGCGCCGGCTTCGGCTGACGCGCTCTGCTTTGGAGTTCCACGGGAAACCGAGTCGCGTGACGCTGGGACGTGCATTCCAGAGCTCGCGGTGGATGATCCTTGAAGGAGGAGAGTCCGTCGCTCCCGGGGGATGGGCTGCCCCGCCTCTGCCCTGCCTGTGGCACCCACATGGAACCGCTCTGTCTCGGGGGACTACTGCCGTATCTGTCTCAGTGATCCCGTCGTGCCACCTTGCCCACTGCACTGTTTCACGCGAAACGCTGTACGAGGTGCGCCGACCAAGCCTTCTGACCGCTCGTCTGAGGCTTCGCGCGACATCGGACATGCCGTAGGCATAGCTCCGGTGTCGATGTGTGGCCGAAGCCGGGGTAGGTAGCGGCTTCACGTGAACCGTTACTGGGTCGCTCCCCCTCCGAAGTGTCAACGGCGCTCGCTCTATGGACTGCGATCGACGTACACGCAGCGGAGGAAGCCCGTGCTGGAGCACCGCACAACCCTCGGGCCGCCGTCGTCTACCGCGAAGCACACGTGTCCGGGCACGATTGACTCCTTCGCAGCGGATGCCCTGGTCCGCGGCGTTGGTGCATCGTGATCTAGGGATCCACGTGAAACGAGCGGGAGCGTCCCATGTTCTGTGCGTGCAGCAGGATCGAGACCGACCCTAGTGGGACGCGTTCACTCTCCGGCTCGCAGCGAGTGCGTGGCGCGACGCGCTTCAGAATTGGACGGTAGAGGCCTTGAACCGCGTTTCGCGTGAACATCGGTTTCGCAGGCGGAGTTGCTCGCAACGACCGTGTCGTGTGTCCTTCTGACTGCGGTCGAGCAACTGCATGCCCATTGCCGGAGTCCGGCCCTTGGGGTTTCGCGTGAAACTGATGTTTGTGACGGTGATGCTGTACAGCCGCCCTTCCGAGTCCATCAAGCCTCGAGGAAGCGCCTGGCTTGCGCTCGAAGCTTCGTGTGCGTATCCATGCTGCCGTATACACGCTTGGGCGAACGTGCTCACACCTGTCAGTCTTATGGCAGTGTTTGCCGTGAAACATGGTGCGGGAACCTCCCGCTTGGGTCTGCGGGGACTGCTTCCCCCTGTGGATCTACGTCGGACCGCGCGCCGCCAAGGAAGAACTGACGATATCGTGCCGCGACTCGGCTTCGGTGGGGAGGCGGATGAGTTTCCCGTGGCACGCTGATAGGTACCGACTCCTGCATCGTGTGCCGCAGCCTAGAGCCGTGCGATCCCCTAGCCCAAAAAGAGCCTGCTTCACGTGAAATCCGCACTACGGCAGGGTGTCGGAGCGGTCCCTACACTCGCAGCACGACCGCTGGTTTCCCGTGAAACGGCGCGCGGACGCGCTCTGCAGGTCGTCAGCTGCAAGCCCTGCTTCGCCTTCCCGTCCCGTGCTGTCGACTGCGCGGCTCCGTCTCGCTCGAAGGGGCTGGTGCGATGACGTGGCGGACGAGGCGTCACGCCGAACTTGTACTGTGCTCTGTGCACTCTTGGTTCTGTTCGTTGCACGTGAAACGGGTGCGTGGATGATCTAGCCGCGTGGAGGAAATCGGGGCAGCGGCGACAAGTCCAGTACCTCATGACCAACGACTGAGCCGCTACCCACGTGACGGGGAGGCCTCCTCAGCCAGCTCTGAGCGCACGCGCATTCGGCGCAAGGAGTGTCTCCCGCGAGACACCGTTCGTCGTGAAACCCTTTGAGAAGCACACGGCTCCGCCCAGCGGATCACTAAGCGGACGCCTTCGCGGTCGGCGGATGCCTGGCTCAACTGATCAAGAGAGTTTCACGGAGAACATTGCGCCGTGAGGGTCGACGGGCCAGCGGGGCCTGACCGGGCGAGTCACACGTGACGTGCTCACTCTCCTCCCAACGCCAGCCCCTGTGCTCTCCCGGGCGGCACTGCTCTGTGGATCGGGCACGGAGCGCTGCTTCCCGTGCACCGGGCGAGTCGGTGGCCTTCAGCGCGGAAGGAGCGCAGCACGGAGCTTGGAGCTGTTGTTCGTCGTCTCGAAGGCTGCACGATAGCAGCGGACGCCCACGGGAGCGGACCGGTGAAGGGAGCGCCGTCCGCGCCGCCTGCCTTGTGATTCACGTGAACCATCGGCAATGATGCACACTGTGCAGAACCCTGTGGACAACCGCTGCAGACCAACAATCCAGGATGTGTCCTGAGGCACATCGGACGCCTTCAGCACATCCCCGAGCGAACGTCGGTTCAACCGCAGATCTGCTGAACCCCCAGGTCAGGGGCACTTCTGTGACAAAGGCCGTGGTCAGAGATGTTCCACCGTCATCCACACCAACCTGTGGATAACCTTGTGGAAAGACCAGGACCGGTCTGTGGATAGTTATGTGGATAGGGATGTGGATACACCGTCCGTGCACGTCAGCGCGGGCGGTTGCACCTGGGTTGACATGATGTGGACGACGCCTCGCATGACACGCATCGTCGGGCTCAGCGCGAGTCCGTCGCGTCGGCCGCGGCGTCCACCTCGCCAGGGTGCAGCCAGATGCGGACACGGCAGCATGTCGTCGGGACGTCGGCCCTCGAGAGCTCGTCCCGCGCGCGGGCGCGACGACCACGACCGGATCGTGAACACGGCGGGGCCGCTGAGCTCGTGCCGCGTGTGGGCGCGCAGGCCCGGCCTCGAGAGGGCGGTGAGGCAGCCGACGACCCCACGGCCGCAGAGGCTCCTCTCAACCTGCCTCGGGCCCGAGCTCTGCGTCCACGACGTGCTTGGGCAGCGCTCCACTTCTCCGGTGCGTGAGCCGCCACGCGCCGTCCAGGACGAGGTCCTCTCCCCCGGGGGTGAGGCCGTGCAGCTCGCTCTGCTCCCCGTCTTCGTCGTCGGTGACGAAGCGGAGCCAGGTGGGCAGGTGCTCGATAGCCCAGCGGTCCAGGAAGGCGTCCTCCGGGTCCTCGACGAGGAGGCACTGCATGGAGGTCCCCCAGCGCCGGGAGAGCTCCGTGAGCAGCGTGGGGGCGGGACGGGACGGCGCCGCCCAGTCCGCGCTCACCAGCACGAGCACCGGCACCCGCTCCGCGTTCCTCGGTGCGTCAGGCGGGCCCTCGCCGTGGGCGCGCTGCTGCGCGGGCAGGACGACGTCCGCCCTCCCCGCGCTCCCCCGGGAGGGGACGCGAGGAGGGCGGACGGGGGACTCGGGCTCGGGCACTGCCGGCTCGGGCACCGCCGGGACCGTCACTGCGAGACGGCCTCCACCACGGGCTGCTCGGCGTCGGCCGCGGCGTCGATGCCGGCGGCGCGGTCGGCGAGCCAGCGCTCGGCGTCCAGCGCGGCCTGGCAGCCGGTGCCGGCGGCGGTGATGGCCTGGCGGTAGGTGTGGTCCACGACGTCGCCGGCGGCGAAGACGCCGGGCACGGAGGTAAACGTGCTGCGGCCCTGGCAGACGATGTAGCCCTCGTCGTCCAGCTCGAGCTTGCCGCGCACGAGGTCGGTGCGGGGCAGGTGGCCGATCGCCTCGAACACGGCGGAGGTCACGAGGTCGCGCTCCTCGCCGGTGACGGTGTCGCGCAGAGTCACGGACTCGACCTTGTCGCGGCCGTTGATCCGCACGATCTCGCTGTTCCACGCGAAGGTGAGCTTCGGATCGGCCTCGGCGCGGCGCGCCATGATCTTCGAGGCGCGCAGCTCGTCGCGTCGGTGCACGAGGGTGACGGACCTGCCGAAGCGGGTGAGGAAGGTGGCCTCCTCGACGGCGCTGTCGCCGCCGCCGACCACGACGATGTCCTGGTCCTTGAAGAAGAAGCCGTCGCAGGTCGCGCACCAGCTGACGCCCTTGCCGGAGAGGTCCGCCTCGCCGTCGATGCCGAGCTTGCGATAGGCGGAGCCCGTCGTGATGATCAGCGACTTCGCGCGGTACACGGTGCCGTCCTCGAGGGTCACCTTCTTCACGTCGCCGTCGAGCTGCAGATCCACGGCGTCCTCGTAGACGACTTCGGCGCCGAAGCGCTCGGCCTGCTCCTGGAAGGAGGCCATCAGCTCGGGGCCCTGCACTCCCTCGGGGAAGCCGGGGAAGTTCTCGACGTCGGTGGTGGTCATCAGCGCGCCGCCCGCGTCGAGGGCGCCCGCGATGACGATCGGCTTCATCTCGGCGCGCGCCGTGTAGATCGCGGCGGTGTAGCCGGCCGGGCCGGAGCCGACGATGACGACCTCGTGCACGGTGCCGTCGTCGTCCGCGGCGGGCTGCACGAGCGGCTGCGCGGCCGGCGCAGGGCCGCCGAGGATGTTGAGGGCCTGGATCGGCTGGGTCATGAGGGTGTCCTTCCGTGGAATGGGGCGGAGGCGGTCGGCGGGAGGACCGCTGTCCAGTATGGGGGCTCGGGAGGGGCCGACGGGGTCAGAGCGAGCCGATCATCACGTGGCCGGCCCAGAGCCGGTCCTGGCCGGGGTCCTCGTCGTGCGCGCCGGTCCCGCAGGTGGGCAGCACGACCGTCGCGGAGATGATGCCGCCGTTCGCGCGCAGCGTCTCGCGGTCCACGGGACCGTGGACGAGCAGCCAGCCGGTGGTGTCCTCCCCGCCCCATGAGACCTCCTCCATGATCAGGATCGACTCGGTGATGCCCTGCTCCTGCTGGCACTGCGCGGCGTCGAAGCTCGTCATCGGCTGGATCGTGCCGGTGTCGACGAGCCGCTGGACCTCGGTGCCGACGCTCGCCTCCGTGACAACGGTCAGACCGGCGGAATTCTTCCCGGTGCCGGAGCCGGAGTCGACGGAGGCACCGGTCATGTGGGAGGCGCTGGTGGTGGATTTCTCCAGCGCAGTGGCGAGCTGCACGCCGAGCAGGGCCGCGATGATCAGGGCGAGGATCATCATCGGCAGCGGGATGCCGAGCACCGAGCGGATGCGCGGCCTGCCGGTGCCCGCACGTCGTGCGGGCCCCCGGCGCACCTCGCGGGGGGTCATCCGACCTGGATCTCCGCGATGCGGGCGCGGTAGCGGCCCTGCTCGTTGCTGTCCGGGGGCAGCTCCGGGATCCACAGCGCGACCTTGTCGGCCTCGACGGGCTCCGGGGTCTCGAGCAGAACCTCGCCGTCGCCGGCGAGCTCGCCGCTGGCGAGCACGTCGCCGAGGGAGCCGTCGTCGTGCACGGCCCGCAGCTCGATCAGCCCGCCGCTGTTGCGCGCGGTGGTGACCTTGACGGTCCTGAGCGTGGACTGCTCGGCGAAGGTGAGGCGCACGCCCGCCCCCTCCTTGAGGCCGCCGTAGTCTGCGCTCTGGTAGTGCTTGGTCGACCAGAAGGTCCCCGGGTCCCCGTCGGTCATGCGGTCCTGCTGATCGGCGTTGTCGGGCTCGAGGTCGGTGCCCTGGGTGAACACCTCGACGCCGGTGAGCTCGGGGGCGGGCAGCTCCGGCTCCTCCGTGTCCGTCGGGGTCGGCTCGGCGGGCGCCTCGCCGGTGTCCTCCTCGACGGGAGCGGTGGTCTGGGGCGTGGCGGTCGCCAGAGGGTCGTCGATGATCTCGCGGAGGTCGCGGGTGATGGCGGTGACGGCCAGGACCAGCGCGAACATCACCACGATGACGCCGCCGACGATGATCCACTGCGACTGCAGGGAGCGCTTCTCACGGTCCCGGGGGCCGAGGGCGAAGGTGTCGGGGTCGTCGGCGTCGACGGCGACGCCGACCACGTCGCGCAGCAGGGAGCCGCGCGAGTGCGGGACCGTCGTCTCCTCGGGGGTCTCGTCCAGGTAGGAGGTGCGGCGGCCCTGGACCACGATCGGGCCGGTCTCGTGCGCGGCGGGATCTGCGGCGGCGCCGACGGCGGGCATCGCCGCGGTGGGCTCGTCCTCGCCTGCGGTCCTGCTCGGCTCCGCAGTGCTGGACTGCTGGGGAGCGACCGACGGGGTGGGGGCGGCATGGTCCGCCGTCGGCGCGATCGCGCCGGTCCCGGGCTGCTCGGCGCGCCCGTCGCTGCCCGCGGGCGAGCCGGCGGGGCTCAGCGGCCAGTGCGTCCCCGAGGTGCGCGAGGGGATCTGCTGCGTCGCCTCGGGCTCCGCCGACGGGGGCTGTCCTGCCGACGCGGACCGCTGGGTCGACGGGGACTGCTGGGTCGACGGGGACTGCGCCGCGGCGGCGCCTGCGGCTCCTGCCGCGCCTGCGGCTCCGGCGAGGCCCGCCGCGGCCGCCGCACCGGTTCCGGACACGGCGGAGTCCTGCTCCGCGTCGGTCGCCCGAGCGGCCTCCGCCTGGGGCCGAGGGGGCTGGGTGATGTCGAGGTGCCCCGGGAAGGGGCTGGTGCCCCGCTTCTCGTCGAGATGCAGGTCCTTCACGAGGATCGCGGCCGCCGCGGAGTGGTCCTCCCGCGGCGCCGCAGGCGTCTCCTCGCCGGCAGGGGCGTCCTGGTTCGAGGAGGAGCCGTCCACCGTGGACAGGCCCTCGCCCGTGGTGGCTGTGCTCGCCGCGGGAACGGAAGCGGTCTCGCTCGCCGAGGCCTGTGCCTCGTCCACTCGAGCGTCCGCCGACTGCACGTCGACGGACGGCTCCTCGCCAGCGCGCTCCGCGGCGTCGTCGACGGCCGGCAGGGCCGCCGGCCTCTCGCCGGCGTCGCCCTGCTCCACGTCAGCAGGCCCGGCGTCATCAGGGCCGTTCTCGGCCGGGGCAGCATCAGCCGAGATGGCATCGGTCGACGTGGCGTCGACGGCGTCATCAGCGGCGTCGGAGCCGGCATCGCCGCCGGTCACCCCCGCGCCCGAAGGCTCCTGTGCCGACGCCGCGCCCGCGACCACGGCGGCACCTGTCACCGCACCGGCCGCTCCGGCAGCGGCAGCCCCGGCCCCCGACCCCCCGCCGGCGGCACCGCGCGGATACGCCTCGAAGGTCACCGGGATGGACTGCCACGGCTCGAGCGCCTCGATCAGCCCGCGGGTGGTCTCGGGGATGTCGTCGGCGGACTCGTTGAGCACCAGGTCGCACAGCAGGTCGAGGTCCGCGGGGATGTCGGTGTCCACCAGCGTCGAGGGCCGCGGCACGGTGCCGGTGCCGTCGTGCTGGGGCGTGCGGCCGGTGAGCGCCCGGTAGAGCAGGGCGACCAGCGCCGCGGTGTCCTGGAAGGAGGCGACCTCCCGGGAGCGGTCCAGGCCGGGGTGCGAGGCGGCCTCGACGCCGATGCCGAGGATGTGCACGCCGCCGGAGCGGGTGTCGACGAAGACGCGGTTGGAGTCGAGGAACTGGTGGCGCACGCCGCGGCGCCTCGCGGCCTCGAGACCGGTCGCCGCCTCGCCGATGATCGCGCGCGCCGTCTCGGGATGCATCGGACCATCGGTCAGCAGCGCCGCGAGCGGCGGGGCGGGAGGCATCGGGTACTCCACGACCGTCGTCGGCCCGTCCTCGGGCGCGCCGGTCGCGGTGGTGTCGGACCCCTCCCGGGGGTCGTCGAGCACGACGATCTCCCGGACGGGCATCAGACGGGGCTCCTCGACCAGATAGGCGCGGCGCACCGCGTCGGCCGCCTCGAGCGCGGCCTCACCGCGGACGATGAACAGCACCACGGGCTCACCGGTCGCGACGGAGCGGGCGCGGCGCCAGACGGCGCCGTCGGCCACGCCGGACAGCGGGATCCTGCCCTCGAGGGTCCACCTCGCGTGCAGTGCATCCTGCTCGGGGTTCGTGCTCACGGACCCTCCCTCTCCTCGTCCGGCGGGTCGATGCCCGTCATCTGCGTCGACCATGCTACGAGGTCGCCCCCGCTCCACGACGACGCAGCCTCAGGGCCAGGCGTCGCGTCGCACCGACCAGCTGGCGCACCTCCGGCACGCGCAGCACGTGCCCCGCCGCCGTGAACACCACGATCATCACCGCGCCGATCACCATGCCGAGCACCACCGCGAGCGCGCGGTGCTGCCAGATCAGGCCATCGAGGAGGGCCACGAGGCCCGTGCCGGCCGCCCAGCTCACCGCGCCGGCGGCGATCAGCCTCCCGAGCAGCAGCGCCTCGGCGCGCAGGCTCGGCGGCGCCACCTCGTGCCGTGCGGCATGACGTCGCAGCTGCCACAGCCCGAACAGCCACGCCAGCAGGTTGCCGAGGCTGGTGGCGCCCGCAGCGCTCATCGCCGCGTACCGCGGGTCCACGAGCGAGAGGATCACCGGCACGGAGATCAGCGTGACCGCGGCGATCGGGATCTGCGCGAGGAACGGGGTGCGCGCGTCCTCGTAGGCGTAGAACAGCCGCTTGATCAGGTACAGGGACGCGAAGGGCATCAGGCCCAGCATGTAGGCCACCAGCACGCTGCCGTTGGCGCGCGCGCCGATCTCTCCGGTGCCGCCGCCGATCACCCACATGATCGGCCCGGACAGGGCGACGAACACCGCCGTGCACAGCACCATCGGCACCGACAGCATCCGGTTGGTGTCCGTGTAGCGGGCCAGCGCCCCGGCATGGTCCTCCGCGGCGGCGCTGCGGGAGATGGACGGGAACGCGGCGGTGACCAGGGTGACCGCGATGATGCCCTGCGGGATCATGAACGCGAGATACGCCCATTCCAGCGTCAGCAGCGCCGGATAGCGGGCCGCGAGCTCGGGTTGCCCCTGCAGCTGCTCGGTCATCCGCACCGCGCCGCCGGTCGCCCAGCGGGACGCCCAGATGCCCAGCTGCCCGAGCCCCAGCATCGCCAGCGACCACAGCCCGATCCGGGAGAGCTTGCCGAGCCCGAGGCCGCGCAGCCCCCACTTCGGGCGCAGGCGCAGGTCGAGCTTCTTGACGTACCAGAACAGGAACACGACCTGCGCCGCGGAGCCGCCGACGTTGATCAGCGCCATCGCTGCGATCATCGGGATCGTCCACTGCGCGGGATCGCCGACGGTGCCCCACAGACCCAGGAACAGCGCCGCCCCGACGATGCCGACGAGGTTGTTGAGCACCGGCGCCCACTGGTACGGGCCGAAGGAGTCGTGGGCGTTCAGCAGCTGCCCGCACATCACGTACAGGGCCGAGAAGAAGATCTGCGGCATGATCCAGTAGCCCAGCTGGACCGCGAGCGCATAGGTCGCCGGCGGCAGCACGCCGCTGGTGAGGGTCAGCAGCAGCGGCACCGCCACCATGCACACGACGGTCACGCCGAGGGACAGCACCGCGACCAGGGTCATCAGACGCGAGATGTAGTCGCTGCCGCGATCGGGCCGTTTCACGGCGCGCACGATCGCGGGCACCAGGATCGCGTTCAGGGTGCCGCCGCCCACGAGCAGCCAGATGGTGTTGGGCAGGGTGTTCGCGGCGGAGAAGGCGTTGGCCGCCGAGGACATGGAGCCGCCGAGGATCGCGCCGAACAGGAAGTTCCGCACGAAGCCGAGCAGGCGGGAGACCATCGACCCAGAGGCCATGAGCACGCTCGCCTGCAGCAGCCTCGAGCGGCTGGAGGGGCTGCCGTGGCGGCGATGGCGGGGTATGTGATGAACCCTGCGGACCCGGCGGGGGGTGCTCATCGGGGGTCCTCCTCGGGGGTGTCGTCGGGGTCGTGGTCAGGGGAGTCGTCGGGATCGGGGGCCGTCGCGGGCCCGTCGGCCGCGTCCCTGTCGCGGTGTCTCGCCCGTTCGGTCCAGGTCCGCTCCGGCACCGAGGTGTCCAGCGTGGTGCGGCCCGTGCGGGCGAGCTCCTCCGGGTCCTCGGGGCCCCGGATCGCGGGGGCGCGGGTGCTGGAGCCGGTGCGGCGCGCGCGGGCGACGCCGACGATGACCAGCAGGCCCATCGCGATGACGAGCAGGAGCGTGGTCCAGTTCTCCCACGACGGGTTCACCGTCAGCGGCACGTCGACGGGGTCGGTCAGCTGCCGGTCGTCCTCGGTGGTGAGGGTGGTGGTGAGGGTGACGGAGCCGTTGGCGACCGCCTCCACGTCCACGCTCGCGTTGGTCTGGCCGTGCGCCGGGACGGTGACCACGGCCGGCTCCCCGACCTGGACCAGGGGCCGGTCGGAGGTGACCGTGACCTTCACCGTGATCGGGGTGTCCATGCCGTTGGTGATCGTGATGGGCACGGCGGCGGTGTCGGAGACGACGTTGTAGCCGGAGGCGGGGACCACCTGGATCCGGTCCTGCAGGGCGTCGGCCCGCTCGGAGGCGTCCTGCGCCCGGGAGGCCGGGGTCTCGGAGGCGCCGCGCCAGGCGAGGGAGGTCGCGCCGAGGATCTCGCGGCGCGCGGCGTCCAGCGGGGTGTCGTCCTCCATCGCCTCGCCGAGCGCGTCGAGCCGGCGCCAGGTGCCCTCGAGGTCCTCGAGGACCGCCGGGTCCAGCAGCTGCGCCTCGGTCCTCTCCTCGAGCACCCGCCAGCTCCCGTCGGACGGGCCGGAGGGGTGCACGTCCCCGGCCTGCAGCCGGCCGAGGGCGTACGGCTCGCCGCCGTCGGCGCCCGGATCGGTGGTCCATGCCTGCTGGTCCGCGGTGTCCAGCAGCGTCGAGGTGCGGCCCGACTCGATCCAGGGCGCCTCGGCGAAGGCGTCGAGCACGGCACCGGCGGCCGCGGGGTCCAGGTCCGCCCCGGCCGACGGGGAGATCAGCAGGTGGCGGGGCGCGCGGGAGTACTCGGAGGCGATCGTGGCGGTCTCGGCGAGCAGCCGCTGACGGGTCTGCTCCGCGTCCGAGTCCCCGGTCAGCTGCGAGAACTCCTCGGAGAGCACGGGATCGGGGGCGAGCACGGACAGCTGCGCGCCCTCGGTGCGGGAGGACTCGTACACGCCCACCGAGCTCGGGGTCACCGTGGAGCTCGGGTCGGGGCGCAGCGAGCTGGAGGGCACCACGGCGGCGGTCGCGCCGACCTCGATCGCGTCCTCGAGGGCCTCGGCGCCCGCCTCCGCGCCGGGGACGCCGAGGACCTGGGCGCGGGGCGAGATGCCGCGGGCCTCCCACACCCCGTCGGCTGCGTCCCGGGCGGCGCCCTCGAGCAGCATCGCCCCGGACTCCCGCAGGCTCACCAGGTCGGCGCCCGCGTAGGGGGCGGCGAGCACGGTGCGCTCGCCGACGGCGGCGTCGAGCTCGTCGGCGATCGCGGTGGACGCCGGGTCGGGGCGCAGGGGCGGCGCGGCCGAGGAGCCCTCCGCCTCCTCGCCGCCCGCGGTCTCGGACTCGGGCAGGGTCGGCGGATCCATCAGCGCGGGATCCAGCCACCAGTCGACGTCCTCGCGGGCGGCGAGCGCCCGCAGAGCGGCGAGCCGCCCCTGCTCGGCGGAGGCCGCGTGCTCCTCCGGGGCGAGCACCGCGGAGGCGGCGTCGGACTCGGACACCGGCAGCAGCGTGGACTGGGTGACGGTCTCCTCCGCGCCGTCGGGCCGCCACACCGCGAAGGTGCGCAGGCCCGCGAGCGGCTCGTCGTCCGCGACGGCGGTGAGGGAGACGCGGCGGGTCCCCCAGTAGTAGGTCTCCTGCGAGTAGCCGAGCTCCTCAGCGGTGGCCTCGACGACGAGGGTGGTGCTCTCCCCGGGCGCGAGGCTCGCGGGCGGGGTCCCGGAGGCGGTGGCCAGCGCCGGCCCCTCGACGTCGGGCCCGGCCTCCGCCTGCCAGCTCGCGAGGGCCTCCCGGTCGGTGACCCGGGAGGTGCGGGTGCGCAGCTCGAGGTCGAGGTCCGTCAGCGGCGCGGAGGAGGCGTTGGTCACCTCGACCTCGGCCCGGAGCGTGCCGCCGGGGGCGAGGGAGGTGGGGGTCAGTGAGACGAGGTCCATGGTCACCGGCGCGTCGTCGTCCGAGACGGGCGGGGCCGACGGGTTCTCCGCAGGCGCGGCCTGCGCGCCCGGGAGCGCGGTCGCCGGGCCGCTGACCAGCACTGATGAAGCGATGACCAGTGCCGCCAGCAGTGCCGCGAGCACCGGGCGCACGGCAGGCAGGGACGACGGCATGGGGACACTGTAAGCGGCCGCTACCGTAGAGGCGCCGAGGAGGCGCGCCCGCCTCCACGACATCTCCATCCCCTCCTCCCCTGGACAGGACCGCCCGTGACCGACCCCGCCGACGAGACCGCCGAGCGCCTCGCGACCGCCCGCACCCGTGCCGCCTCGATGTTCCGGGCCCTGCCCGAGGAGGTCCACGAGCTGGGGAGGCTGTTCGAGGCCGCCGGCCACGAGCTCGCCCTGGTGGGCGGGCCGGTGCGGGACGCGGTGCTGGGCCGCTCGAGCGCCGACCTCGACTTCACCACCTCCGCCCGCCCCGAGCAGACCGAGGCGATCCTCCGCTCCTGGACGCGGGACGGGGCGATCTGGGACATGGGGCGCGACTTCGGCACGCTCGGCGGGGTGCGCGACGGGGTGAAGGTCGAGATCACGACCTATCGCACCGAGTCCTACGACCCGGCCTCCCGCAAGCCGCAGGTCGAGTACGGCGACACCCTCGAGGGCGATCTCTCCCGCCGCGACTTCACCGTCAACGCGATGGCGGTGCGCCTGCCCTCCCTCGAGCTGGTCGACCCCTTCGACGGTCTCGCCGACCTCGCCCGCACCCTGCTGCGCACCCCGGTCGCGCCCGGGCAGTCCTTCGACGACGACCCGCTGCGGATGATGCGCGCGGTCCGCTTCGTCGCCCAGCTCGGCTTCCGCATCGAGGACGCCACGGCCGACGCGATCGAGCGGCTCGCGGAGCGGATCACGATCGTCTCCGCCGAGCGGGTGCGGGAGGAGCTGGTCAAGCTCATGCTCGGCGCCCACCCCCGCGGCGGCCTCGAGCTGATGACCGAGCTGGGCCTGGCCGCGCACGTGCTGCCCGAGCTGCCGGCCCTGCAGCTCCAGATCGACGAGCACCACCACCACAAGGACGTCTACGAGCACACCCTCACCGTGCTCGACCAGGCCATCGACCTCGAGAGCCCTGCCGGCTCAGGAGAGCCCTGCGAGGGCCCCGACCTGGTGCTGCGCCTCGCCGCGCTGATGCACGACGTGGGCAAGCCCGCCACGCGCCGCTTCGAGGACGGCGGCGCGGTGACCTTCCGCTTCCACGAGACCGTCGGCGCGAAGATGACCGCGAAGCGGATGAAGGCCCTGACCTTCGACAAGGACACCACCAAGAAGGTGGCGCGCCTGGTGGAGCTGCATCTGCGCTTCCACGGCTACGTCGACTCGCCGTGGACCGACTCGGCGGTGCGCCGCTACGTCACCGATGCCGGCGACCTGCTGCAGCACCTCCACCGTCTCACCCGCGCCGACGTCACCACGCGCAACCGGCGCAAGGCCCGCACCCTCGCCCGCGCCTACGACGAGCTCGAGGCCCGCATCGACCATCTCGCCGAGCAGGAGGAGATCGGGCGGATCCGTCCCGACCTCGACGGCAACCGGATCATGGAGATCCTCGACCTGCCGCCCGGCCGCGAGGTGGGCGAGGCGTACAAGCATCTGCTCGAGCTGCGGATGGAGCACGGTCCGCTCGGCGAGGAGCGCGCCGAGCAGGAGCTGCGTGACTGGTGGGAGGCCCGGACCGAGGGGTAGGGGCCCTCGGCGCGTCGCCCGGGGGCGGTGTGAGCGAGGCCGCACGGCTCGTGCACACCCTGTGTGTTTCGCCGCCGGATCGTTCCGTCGGGACCGGGTCGTGCCCATACTGGGGAGCTGGACGCTGCCGCGCCCTCATCCGTCCGTGCCCCCGAAGGACCAGGAGCAGCCATGAGCGAGTCCCGACGCCCGTCGAGCGGCGGCGGCAACCGCCGCGCCGCGGGTGTGCGCCGCACGCCCTCGGGGAAGTCCGCCGCGGGCGGCGCCGCCAAGGGCAGCAGCCGCAGCGGCTCCTCCAAGAGCACCGGCAGCGCCAAGGGCACCAGCCGCACCTCGTCGAAGGGGACCTCCGGCGCAGGGACAGGCGCCGCCGCCAGCACGTCGGCCGCCTCCGCGAGCTCCGCGAAGCGCCCCACCTCCCGCACCTCCGTGAGCGCCCGCCACGTCGGCGCGGCCCCTAAGGGCGGAGGGAAGGGCCGCGGGAAGAAGGTCGCCGCGACGAACTTCCTGAACTACCCCCGCGCCGGGAGGAAGAACCCCTGGCGCTGGATTCCTTCGCTGCGCATGATCGTCGGCGCCATGGCGCTGTTCGTGCTGGCCGGGCTCGGCTTCGCGGTGTGGCTGTACAACGACACCGAGGTGCCCGAGCCCTCCGACTTCGCGCTCGCCCAGACCTCCCGCGTCTACTTCGCCGACGGCGAGACCGAGATGGGCAAGTTCAGCGAGATCAACCGCACCGAGCTCCCGGCCGACGAGATCCCCGACAACGTCAAGCAGGCCGTCGTCGCGAGCGAGGACTCGAGCTTCTACGAGAACCGCGGCGTCTCCCCGCGCGGCATCGTCCGGGCCTTCGTCAACAACCTCCAGGGCGGGGCCCGCCAGGGCGGCTCCACCATCACCATGCAGTACGTGGAGCGGTACTACACCGGCACCGAGACCTCCTACGTCGGCAAGGCGAAGGAGGCGATCATGGCGCTGAAGGCGGACCAGGAGCTCTCCAAGGACGAGATCCTCTCCCGCTACCTCAACACCATCTACTTCGGCCGCGGCGCGTACGGCGTGCAGGAGGCCTCGCAGGCCTACTTCGACAAGGACGCCTCCGAGCTCACCGACGCCGAGGCCGCGCTGCTGGTCGCCGTGATCCCGAGCCCCTCGACCTACGACCCGGCGAACGACCTCGAGGGCGCCACTCAGCTGTGGGACCGGGTGATCACCCGTCAGGTCGCCGAGGAGCAGATGACCCCCGCCGAGGCGGACGCCCTCGAGTTCCCCGAGACGGTCGAGCCGAACTCCGAGAACTCCCTCGGCGGCACCAACGGCTATCTCCTGTCGCAGGTGCGCAACGAGCTGATCGCCAAGGGCTTCACCGAGGACGAGATCAACACCGGCGGCTTCACCATCGTCTCCACGATCGACCCCGCGATCCAGGAGAACACCGTGCAGGCCATCGAGAACCTGCCCGAGGACCGGCCCGAGAACAACCGCGTGGGCACCGTGACGATGGACCCCTCCACCGGTGCGATCCGCGGCATGTACGGCGGCGCGGACTACGTCACCCAGGCGCAGAACGACGCGACCCAGTCCCGGATGCAGGCCGGCTCGATCTTCAAGACCTTCACCCTCATCGCCGCGCTCGAGGACGGCTACCCGCTGGACTCCCGCTGGGACGGCAACTCGCCGAAGACCTTCCGCGGCGGCTGGACGGTGAAGAACTTCAACGACGTCGACTACGGGCGGGTGACCCTCGAGAAGGCGACCACCAACTCGATCAACACCGCCTACGCGGAGGCGAACCTCGAGGTCGGTCCCGAGCGCACCCGGGAGACCGCCGTCGCGCTGGGCCTGCCCGAGGAGACCCCGGGCCTCACCGACGACGCGGCGAACGTGCTCGGCTCCGCCTCCCCGACGGTCGCGGAGATGGCCGAGGTGTACGGCTCGATCGCCTCCGGCGGCGTGCACCGCGACAGCTATGTCGTGCAGTCCGTGACCCGGCCCGACGGCTCCTCGCGCTACGAGCACGAGACCACGGACACCCAGGGCATGGACGAGGAGGTCGCGATCAACGCGACCGTCGCCCTGCAGGGCCCGCCCACCCAGGGCTCCGCGCGCGACCTGCAGAACGTCATGGGCGGCCGCCCGGTCGCCGGCAAGACCGGCACCTCTGAGAGCTTCCGCTCGGCCTGGTTCGTGGGCTTCACCCCGCAGCTGGTCACCGCCGTGGGCATGTTCCAGCCCTCGGCCGACGGCACCTCCGAGGAGACCCTGACCCCCTTCGGCGGCGAGGACAACATCACCGGCGGCACCTTCCCCACCCAGATCTGGGGCGACATCATGTCGGCCTCCCTGGAGGGCGAGGAGTACCTCGAGTTCCCCGAGCAGGTGCAGCTGGACAACGAGACGCAGGAGCGCAGCTACGTCCCGCCGCCCACGCAGGAGCCCGAGCCGACCCAGGCCCCGGAGCCGACGCAGGAGGAGCCCAGCGAGGAGCCCACCACGGAGGAGCCCACCGAGGAGCCGACCACGGAGGAGCCCACGACGGAGGAGCCCACCACCGAGGAGCCGGAGCCGACGGAGGAGCCCGAGCCCACCGAGCAGCCCCCGTCGGAGGAGCCGCCCGCGGACGAGGAGCCCCCTGCGGACCAGCCCACCGAGGAGCCGCCGGCCGACGAGCAGGGTGGCGACGAGGAGGCCGACGCCGGCCTCCCCGAGGTCGAGGATCTGCTGCCCGGCGAGGGCCAGGGGCTCGGCGGCGGCCGCGAGGGCCGCGGCGGCAGCCGAGAAGGGGACTGACCGTGGCCACCCGCTGCGAGCAGTGCCGCAACCGGATCCGCGGGACGGTGCACCGCTCGATCACGGGACGCCGACTGTGCGAGAGCTGCCACACCCGCCTGATGGGGCAGACCGCCGGCTTCATGGCAGGCGGCGGCGTCCCGAACGCGATCTCGACCGGCGGCTGGTTCGCCCGCGCCAAGCGCGCCATGCGCGGGAACCGGTCGGAGGGCTGATCGTGAAGCCGACCAGGGAGCGCCCCTACGCGGAGGCGGATCTCGAGGTCGGCCCCGAGCGCACGATGGAGACCGCGATCTCGCTCGGCCTGCCGGAGAGGACCCCAGGCCTGGCCGCGGACGCCTCGAACGTCCTCGGCTCCGCCTCTCCGACGGTCGCGGAGACGGCCGAGGTGTACGGCTCGGCCGCTTCCGGCGGCGTGCACCGCCACAGCTACGTCGTGCAGTCCGTGACCCGGCCCGACGGCTCCCGTGGCGCTGCAGGGCCCGCCCACCCAGGGCTCCGCGCGCGACCTGCAGAACGTCATGGGCGGCCGCCCGGTCGCCGGCAGGACCGGCACCACCGAGGAGCCCGCCGCCGAGGAGGAGAACGGCGAGGACGCCGAGCAGCCCACCGAGGAGCCCGGGGCTAGGAGCAGGCGACGGGGAGGCCGACGCCGCAGGACCGCCGACGGGCGATGGCGAGCAGGGCGCGGCCGGGCAGGGAGCCGCCATCGGGCGCGAGGGGAACCGCCGCGGCTGACCGCCGGAGCCGACCGGTCGACCCGTGACCCGGGGTCGACCCCGCGCGTAGCCTCCCTGCACCCGAGCAAGGAGGACGAATGCTCACCCCTGATGTGGCCCCCGGCGTCCATCGTCTCGCCCATGCGCACGTCAACTGCTATCTGATCGAGAGCAAGGACGGGCTGACGCTCGTCGACGCCGGCCTCCCCGGCCTCTGGCACGAGCTCGGGATGGCGCTGCGCCACCTCGGGCACCGCCCCGAGGACGTCCGAGCGCTCGTGCTCACCCACGCCCACTTCGACCACGTAGGCGTCGCCCGACGGCTCGTCGAGCGGCTCGGCATCCCGGTGCTCGTCCACCCGCTCGACGCCGAGCTGGCCGCCCACCCCTACCGCTACGCGCACGAGAACCCCCGAGCGCTCTACCCCCTGCGGCACCCGCGCGCCCTCCCCGTCCTGGCACGGATGCTCGGGGCCGGCGCGGCATGGGTGAAGGGGGTGGAGCACACGGGCGCGCTCACCCCCGGCGAGACCGTCGACGTGCCGGGCTCCCCCCGCGTGATCGCGACCCCCGGCCACACCTTCGGGCACGTCGCCCTGCACCTGCCGCAGCGGGATGCCGTGCTCTCCGGCGACGCGCTGGTCACCCTCGACCCGTACACCGGGCGCACGGGACCGCGGATCATCGCCGGGGCCGCCACGGCCGACAGCGCGCTGGCCCTGCGCTCCCTGGACCCGATCGCCGACACCGGTGCCTCGACGGTGCTGCCCGGCCACGGGGACGTGTGGACGCGCGGTGCAGGCGAGGCCGCCGAGCTCGCCCGTGGGGAGGGCCCCTCCTGATCTCCTCGGACCGCTCGGACGGTTTGGTTGCCGCCTCGGGGAACGCGATCTAGCTTGCGATCAGGAGCGGGACGGAGTCGTCGTGACCAGCGTCGACCGTCCGCTGCGGAAGGAGACCATCATGCTGAGCCGACGACGCGCCCTGCAGGCCGGGGCCGCGGCCACCGTCATGGGACTGGCAGCCTGCGACCGCGGCGGCGAGACCCCCGGCGCGGGAGGCGGTCAGGAGCAGCACGAGTTCGCCGACGCCGCGACCGGGCAGCTCGCGACGATGGGTTTCAACCCCTCGGACGAGGTGGGTCAGTCGCGCGCGGACCACGCCGCTGCGCAGCTGCCGGACCTCCAGGTCTCGATGGACACCGCGAACTTCGACTCCCAGAAGTTCACCGCCCAGGCCGCAGCCGGGCAGGTCCCCGATCTCATCCAGCTCGATCGCTCCCTGGTCGCGACCTTCGCTGCGAACGGCCTCATCATGCCGCTGGACCAGGGCTTCGAGGTGCACGGCGTCGACCCGGCGACGCAGTACTACGAGGCCACCCTGCGTGATGTCACCCAGGCCGGGGCGGCCTACGCCGTCCCCCAGTTCTTCCAGCCCAGCGCGCTCCTGATCAACGTGCGGACCGCCGAGGCCGCGGGGATCGCCCCGGAGGACTTCGACACCTCTGTCCCCGACGCGCTGCTGAAGGTCGCCGAGAAGGGCACCTCCATGGAGGGCTCCGCCCCCACCGTCCTCGGCCTCGACGGCGACATCCCCGGCTCGGCGGAGATGTGGCTCCAGGTGTTCGGCGGCGGCAGCATCGGCGAGGACGGCGCACCCACGCTCGACAGCTCCGAGAACGTGGACGCCCTGACCTGGATGAAGGAGCTGATGGACCTCCAGGGCGGCTACGCGGAGGTCACCTCGCTGAAGAACGCCATGGACGTCTTCGGAGAGCAGAACCAGTACGTCAGCGACCAGGTCGTCGCACAGTCCTGGGCGCAGTGGTACCTCAACGTCCTCACGGACTTCGCCGACGGCGTGGACCTCCATGCCGTGCCCATCCTCGGCCTCGACGGCGCCCCGATCGGCTTCGCCGGGGGGTCGGCCTTCGCGGTCCCCGCCGGTGCCGCGAACCCGGACGGCGCCCTCGCCTGGGCGCTCGCCGCGACCTCCACCGAGGCGTGGCTCGAGGCCGGGAAGGCCCGGGCGGCCACCGTCGCGGAGGGCAGCAGGATCAACACCGGGCTCTTCACCGGGTCGCCCGAGGCCGATCAGCAGGTTCGCGAGCAGTACGTCGAGGAGTCCGGGGACGCGGACTTCGACCAGTCGATCTCGGTCTACTACGACGTGCTGTCCGCACCGCGGTCCACAGGTCCCTCGCCCGTCGGGGAGCAGGTCAAGCAGGCCCTGCTCGACGCCGTCACCGCCGCGCTCAACGGGGAGAAGGAGCCCGCCCAGGCGCTCGGCGACGCGCAGGCGAGCGCGCAGCGGGAGTTCGACAGCGCCTCGTGAGCGCGGCGGGTGCCCGCGCCCTGCGGGGCGCCCGCGCCCCGCTCAGCCCTTCACGCCGACCCCGGCGAGACCGCCCACGAAGTACCGCTGCCCCACCGCGAACAGCAGCAGCATCGGCAGGGTCACGACGACGGAGGCGACCATGACGTACTGGTAGTCGCCGTGACCGCCCGCGGTCGGGGAGAACAGGGTCATCGCGTAGTTGATCCCGAGCGGCACCGTGTACTCCTCGGGGGTGCCGAAGTTCAGGTAGATCAGCGCCCCCTGGAAGTTGTTCCACGACGCCTGGAACTCGAACAGCCAGACGATCACGGCCGAGGGCAGCGCCAGGGGGAACGCGATGCGGCGGAAGAGGCCGAGATAGGTGCAGCCGTCCACGCGGGCGGCCTCGAACAGCTCGCGCGGGATGCCGCGGTAGAACTGGCGCATGAGGAAGATGTAGAACGCCGAGCCGAACAGGGCCGCGCCCCACAGGGGAACGGTGGTCCCCAGGAACCCCAGGTGCTTCCAGATCAGGTAGTTGGGCACCAGGGTCACGGCGCCGGGAAGCATCATCGTCGCCAGGACCAGCCCGAACAGCAGGTTCCGGCCCGGGAAGCGGAAGTAGGCGAAGCCGAAGGCGACCATCGAGCTCGACAGGGTCATGAGCGTGGCCCCGGCCACGGCGATGAACACGGAGTTCATGAACCAGCTCGCCAGCGGCAGCTGCGCCCACACCTCGGTGTAGTTCTCCAGGGACCAGGTCCGCGGGATCAGGCGGTTGTCGAACACCTCGCCGCGCGGCTTGAGGCTCGCCGCCAGCAGCCACACCAGCGGGTAGAGAAACATCCCGCCGATGGCGAGGATCAGCGCCCAGCGCAGCGCGGTGCCCACCCGTCGCAGCGTGCGGCGGGGGCCGTCCGCATGACCGGTGACAGCACCCGCGAGCGCGCCCGTGCGGCGGGTGCCGGCCGGGGCGATGCGGGACGCGACGGCGCCGGTGCCGGTCTGCTCGAGGGCCTGCTTCGAGGTGCTCATCGGGACTCCCCCTGGTAGTGCACGAGACGCTTCGAGACCTGGACCTGGATCACGGTGATCACCATGATGATCGCGAAGAGCACCCAGGCCATCGCGGCGGCGAGGCCGAAATTGAACTGCTGGAACGCCTGCTGGTAGAGGTGGATGCCGTAGAACAGCGAGGCGGAGGGCGCCGCGCTGCTCGCGTCGCGGTAGAAGAGCAGGTACGCCTGGTCGAACACCTGCAGCGACGAGATGGTGTTGGTGACCACGAGGAAGAACGTGGTCGGCGAGATCAGGGGGACGGTGATCCGCCAGAACCTGCGGATCGGTCCGGCGCCGTCCAGCGCCGCCGCCTCGTAGAGATCCACCGGGACGCCCTGCAGCGCCGCCATGTAGATGATCATCGAGCCCGCCACCGCCCACGCGGACATCAGCACGATCGAGGGGATGATCCAGTCCGGATCGATCAGCCACTGCGGACCCTGGATGCCGAACACCCCGAGGAACTGATTGACCGCTCCGCGGTTGCCGTTGAGCAGGAGCAGGAACACCGCGGCGGTCGCGACGGCAGGGGTCATCTTCGGCAGGTAGTACAGCACCCGGAAGAAGCCCTGCCCTCGCGGGATCGACGTCAGCAGAAGGGCCAGCAGCAGCGCGAACGCCGTCTCCAGCGGCACCGACATCAGCGCATAGGTGAAGGTGTTCCCGAGGGACTGCAGGACCTTCGGGTCCTCGACGAGCTGGGCGTAGTTGGCGCCGCCCACCCACGGAGCCGTGTTCGTGGCCAGGTCGTAGTCGGTGGCCGAGAGGTACGCGCTGTAGCTCATCGAGATCACGGTGAAGACGAGGAAACCGAGGATCCAGGGCGAGATGAAGGCGTAGCCGGCGAGCGCCTCGCGGTCGAACCGTCGCCGCCGGCGCAGGGGCGCCGCCGTCCGCGCCGACGCGGTGCGATCAGCAACAGTCATACCGGCTCCTCCCGAGCGGCGGCCCGGCCGTCGGGTGCCTCTCGGCGAAGACTAGGAGTGCTTCTGCGCAGCGCCAACCCGAACGACCGAGCGGTCAAGGCTCGAGGGGCCGGCCGTGAGCGACCTGGAACGGCGCCGGCTGCGCTGAAAGCAGCTCAGCGGTGGTCCGCGTCCTGCGGGCGTCGCGCGATCTCCCGCTGCCCATGGGTGAGACGGCGCAGATCCGTCGACTCGTCGAAGCTCGTGCCGAGCCCGCCGGCGACCACCCCCATCGCCGCGCTGAGCCAGGCGATGCCCGTGTAGCTCGAGAGCTCCGTCGGTCTCTGCACGATCTGCTCCATGAAGTCCGGATCGATCACCACCAGACCGGCGGCGAGGATCAGCACGAACAGCGTCAGGTACAGCGCGAGCACGCACAGGAACAAGGTGAGCACGGTGGAGAGGTTGTAGTACACGAGGACCTCGGCGGGCTCCGCATGGCTCGCGCGCTCCCAGAGGCCGTTGCTCAGCAGCAGCCACACCACCATCGAGGTGATCGCGAGCAGGCCGATCATCACCAGGCGGCCTGTAGACAGCGCGGCGGACATCTGCCAGATGGAGCTGTAGAAGACGCCGAACGCCCCGGCGGCGGAGGCGGCGGCAAGTGCCGAGGAGAGCTGGGGCGCCGTGCGCCAAGGGGCGTTGGTCGCCACCATCCCCAGCACGGTGCGCGGGACGCCGGTGAGCGTGTGCGCGTGCAGGTACCGAGCGGCGTCCTCCGCCGCCTCCGGCTCCAACCAGCGGTTCCATCGCAGGTCGTACCGCTCCCGCTCCTCCTCGGGCGCGTTGTCGACGAGCCGGAGCACGCAGGACATGAACGGCGCGATGAGCCGCCGCCTCCCGGCGAGGACCCCGAGCGTGGGATACGAGAGTGAGGCGGCGTGCTGGTCGGGGATGAGCTTCGCGATCTCCGGCCTGCCGTGGGACAGCCGGGGCATCTCGGTCAGCAGCAGTACGGCGTCCACGCGGGTGAACTCCTCCCGCAGCGCTTTGATCGGCCGGAAGTCCAGCGTGCGGGTGTCGCTGACGCCGAGGAACTGTGGGCGCACCTCCACCGTCGCGCTGCCGAAGACCCGTTCCAGCTCCTGCTCGAAGAGACCCTGCACGGCGGTGGCGCGGGCGGTGCATTGCCCGGGATCGCTGAGCACCAGCACGCAGATCCCGTGGCCATCGACGAACGGTTCGGTCATGGTCGTCCCTCCCGGTGCCGATCACCGCCACCGTAGGCGCGGTTCGCGGCGAGGGCACCATGCCGGACCGATCGGCCCGGCCGCACGGACCGATCGTTCTGCGCACTGCCCTGCACGAACGCTCGGGCGACTGTCGCTCCGCCGCGTACACGCCTACCGTGACCGGCGTCAGCGACGATCCGCGCAACTCCCCGAGGAGACACGTCATGACCCCTCCGAAGAAGACCCCCACCCCCGCTCCCGGCCGGCCCGGCAGCCGCCCGCCCCAGCTCGAGGAGCCGACCGCACCGGACGGGCCCCTCCCGCCGAAGCCCGATCAGCAGGGTGCGCAGCCGCGCACGCCCACCGGCGCCGAGCCGGGCCCGGAGCGCAGCACGAACGCCCAGCAGGGGGCCTTCCTGACCACCTCGCAGGGAGCGCGGTTGCGCGACACCGACCACTCGCTGAAGGCGGGCCGGCGCGGCCCCGTGCTGCTCCAGGACCACCACCTGCGCGAGAAGATCACCCACTTCGACCACGAGCGGATCCCGGAACGAGTGGTCCACGCCCGCGGCGCCGCCGCCCACGGCGTCTTCGAGGGCTACGGCACCGCGGAACCCGTGTGCCGGGCCGGATTCCTCGCCAAGGGGAAGCGCACCGAGGTGTTCACCCGCTTCTCCACCGTCGTCGGCTCCCGCGGCTCGATGGACACCGCCCGCGACACCCGCGGCTTCGCCACGAAGTTCTACACCGACGAGGGCACCTTCGACCTGGTCGCCAACAACATCCCGGTGTTCTTCATCCAGGACGGCATCAAGTTCCCCGACGTCGTCCACGCCGCCAAGCCCCATCCCGATCGGGAGATCCCCCAGGCCCAGAGCGCGCACGACACCTTCTGGGACTTCGTCTCCCTGCACACCGAGGCCCAGCACCACACCCTGTGGTTCATGGGCGATCGCGGCATCCCGCGGTCCTACCGGACGATGGAGGGCTTCGGGATCCACACCTTCCGGCTCTCGAACGCTGCCGGGGAGACCTCGCTGGTGAAGTTCCATTGGAAGCCTCAGCTCGGCGTGCACTCGCTGACCTGGGAGGAGGCGCAGCTCCTGGGCGGCAACGACCCGGATTTCCATCGCCGCGACCTCGCCGACGCGATCGAGTCCGGCGCTCACCCCAGCTGGGAGCTCGGGATCCAGGTGTTCCCCGACAACGAGGAGCAGAGCTTCGAGGGCATCGACCTGCTGGATCCCACGAAGTTCGTGCCCGAGGAGCTGGCGCCGGTGCAGCCCATCGGCCGGCTCACCCTGGACCGCAACCCCAGCAACTACTTCGCCGAGACCGAGCAGGTCGCCTTCAACCCCGGCCATCTGGTGCCGGGCATCGACGTCACCGATGATCCGCTGCTGCAGGTGCGGCTGTTCTCCTACGTCGACACCCAGCTCACCCGGCTCGGCGGGCCGAACTTCGCGCAGCTGCCCATCAACCGTGCGCACGCCCCGGTCAACGACATGCTCCGGGACGGCTACGGCCAGCAGGGCGACCACGCCGGTGTCGCGCCCTATCAGCCGAACTCCCTGGACGGGGGCTGCCCGTTCATGGCGGGCGAGATGGACGGCGCCTTCGAGGACCTGCCGGTCCGGGTGCCCGAGGGGGTGAAGGAGCGGGAGCTCTCGGCCACCTTCGAGGACCACTTCAGCCAGGCCCGCCTGTTCTGGCGCAGCATGACGCCGGTCGAGAAGGACCACATCGTCGACGCGTACTCCTTCGAGCTCGGCAAGTGCTACGAGAACGCGATCAAGGAGCGCCAGCTGCAGAGCCTGGCGAACATCGACGGCGAGCTCTGCGCGCGGGTCGCCTCGGCCCTCGGCCTGCCCGCCCCGGAGCCGACGGTCCCGGCCGACGGGGCCGAGGAGGGCCCGGCAACCAGCGCGCCGCTGTCCCAGCTCGGCGGCAGCTGGCCCGTCGACGGCAGGAAGATCGGCATCGTCGTCGACCCCGAGGCGGACAATGCGGGCCTGCTGGAGCTGCACGAGGCGATCGTCGCCGCCTCGATGACCCCGCTGGTCATCGCGCCGCGCGGCGGCGAGGTCGCCGGAGTGCCGGTGGCTCGCACGCTCGGCACCGCCGCCTCCGTCGAGGTGGACGCCCTGCTGCTCGCCGGCAACCCGCTCCTGGCCCCGGACTCCCGCGCGTCGGTGGACTCGAAGGCCGGCGCGCCCGGGAACGGCGAGGTCGAGCCGCGGGTGGGCAAGCTGATCGACGAGTGCTGGCGCCACGCGAAGGCGATCGGCGCCTGGGGCCCCGGCCGCGAGGCGCTCGAGGCGCGCACCGCGCCCGGCGGCGCAGGGCTCGTCGCCGGCGAGGACGGCGAGAGCGTGCTCGGCGAGATCATCGCCCTGCTCGGGAGCCATCGCGTCTGGGAGCGGTTCCCCGCGGGGGACTGAGCCTCAGGCGGCGTCGGTGCCGGTGAGCTCCCCGGCCCGGCGCCGCCGCCATGCGGCGAGGGCCGCGAGCAGCGCCACCACGAGCGGCACCCACAGGGCGCCGCCGGCGATGCCCGCGATCTCCCCGGCCAGCACGTACACCCCCGCCCCGAGCACGCCCCCGAGGATGAACAGGAAGAGCCCGGTGGTGGTGACGGTGCGGCGCAGCGTGGGGCGCTCATCGGTGCTGGTCATCCACCCACGGTAGGGCGGGCGCGGTGGCGCGGACGGACCGATCGGTCGTGCCGCGCTGCCCGGCTCCGCTCGCGCACGCCCTGTGATGCGCCGCGCACCGGCGGGCACTCCCTGGCCGATGCTCCTGGGCACGGGTAGGCTGTTGCGGTCCGTGACGTGCATCGCCGATGCCCGCGCGGGCGGCATGAACCCTCCTGCCACGGAGAGACCGTGGCCGCAGAGACCACAGGAGGTGGGTACCAGAACATGCGCAAGTACGAAATGGTCGTGATCCTCGACCCGTCCGTCGATGAGCGGACCGTCACCGGGACCTTCGAGAAGCTCGTCCAGGTCGTCCCGACCGAGGGCGGCACCATCGACAACGTCGACGTCTGGGGCAAGCGGAAGTTCGCCTACGAGATCGACAAGAAGTCCGAGGGCATCTACATCGTCCTGCAGTTCACCGCGAAGGCGTCCACCGCGCAGGAGCTGGACCGTCAGCTCGGGCTCAACGAGTCCATCATGCGCACCAAGCTCATGCGTCTCGACGCCGAGTGACCTGCCGTCTCTGACCCCCGCACGATCCACCACACCCCCGGAGCAGAGGAGCACCCATGGCGAATGACACCGTCATCACGGTGATCGGCAACCTCACCGCGGACCCCGAGCTGCGCTTCACGCAGTCCGGCGTCGCGGTCGCGTCGTTCACCATCGCGTCCACCCCCCGCACCTTCGACCGCCAGTCGAACGAGTGGAAGGACGGCGAGGCGCTGTTCCTCCGCTGCTCCATCTGGCGCGACGCCGCGGAGAACGTGGCCGAGTCGCTCGAGAAGGGCTCCCGCGTGGTCGCACAGGGCCGCCTCAAGCAGCGCTCCTTCACCGACCGCGAGGGCAACAACCGCACCAGCATCGAGCTGGACGTCGACGAGATCGGCCCCTCCCTCCGCTACGCGACCGCGAAGGCCACCAAGGTCCAGCGCGGCGGCGGTGGCGGCGGCCGAGGCGGTTTCGGCGGCGGAGCCCCGCAGGGCGGCGGCCAGGGCGGCTTCGGCGGCCAGGGCGGATACGGCAACCAGGGCGGTCAGGGCGGCTACAACGCGCCGCAGGGCGCTCCCAACGCCGACCCGTGGGCCGGCGGAGGCAACCAGGGCGGGTACGACGACCCGCCCTTCTGATCGGCGCGCCGGATCCCGGCACCCCGCGCAGAGAACCCCAGAGAACAACCCCATCCCGGGTGCATGCCCGGGCTCCCCTCAGAAAGAAGGAGCACCACGATGGCCAAGCCTGTTCTTCGCAAGCCGAAGAAGAAGCAGAACCCGCTGAAGGCCGCCGGTCTCGAGACCGTCGACTACAAGGACGCCGCGCTGCTGCGCAAGTTCATCTCCGACCGCGGAAAGATCCGCGCCCGTCGGGTCACCGGCGTCTCCGTCCAGGAGCAGCGCAAGATCGCGAAGGCCGTGAAGAACGCCCGCGAGATCGCCCTGCTGCCGTACTCGACCTCCGGTCGCTGAGCGAGGAAGGGAAGCACATGACCAGCAAGCTCATCCTCACCAACGAGGTCACCGGCCTCGGCGCCGCCGGCGATGTCGTCGAGGTCAAGGACGGCTACGCCCGCAACTTCCTCCTGCCCCGCGGTCTCGCGACCCCGTGGACCAAGGGCGGTCAGCGTCAGCTCGACCAGATCCGTGCGGCCCGCGGCAAGCGCGCCATCGCGAACATCGAGGAGGCCCAGGCCCTGAAGGCGACGCTCGAGTCGAAGCCCGTCGTCATCGCCGAGCGCGCCGGACAGAACGGCCGTCTGTTCGGTGCGGTCTCCTCCAAGGAGGTCGCCGAGGGCGTCAAGGCGATGTTCGACAAGGACATCGACCGTCGCACCGTCGAGTTCGCCACCCCGATCCGCTCGCTCGGCGAGCACAAGGCGACCGTGCGCCTGCACGACGAGATCTTCGCGAACCTCGTCGTCCAGGTCGTCGCCGCCAAGGGTGCCGCCAAGGCCTGAGCCGGCCTGATCGACCCCGCAGCGCCCCGCACCCTCACGGTGCGGGGCGCTGCTGCGTTCCCGAGACCATCGTCGACGGTTCCTCCCGGCCGGCGCGCTGCTGCTCGTCGGGTTGAACGCCACCGTGCGCGACGACCTCGACACCGAGCGCTGACAGGTCCCGGACCCGGCCGCATGCCGGGGCTACCCTCGACGGGTGACCACCCAGACCTCCTCCTCCGACGAGCGCGCCGACGGGCAGCTCGCCCGCTCGCTCGGCCACGGCCAGATGGCGATGATCGCCATGGGCTCCGCGCTCGGCACCGGCCTGTTCCTCGGCTCCGGCGAGGCGATCGGCATCGCCGGCCCCGCCGTGATCATCTCCTTCGCGCTCGGCGCCATGATCGCCGCGACGATCGCGCTGGCGATGGGCGAGATGGCCTCGCGCCACCCTGTGCGCGGCGGCTTCGGCACCCTCGCCGCCCGCTATCTCTCCCCGTTCTGGGGCTATCTCAGCCGCTGGCTGTACTGGATCGTCACCGTCTGCGTGACCGGCGCGGAGCTGGTGGCCTGTGCCGCCTATCTCGCCTACTGGGTGCCCGCGGTGCCGATCTGGGCCGGGATCCTGCTGTTCGCGGCGCTGATCATCGCGATCAACCTCTCCAGCGTCGGCTCCTTCGGCGTGATCGAGTTCCTCCTGTCCTCGATCAAGGTGATCGCGGTGTTCGTGTTCATCCTGATCGGCACCGTCCTGGTGCTCTTCGGGATGCCCGGCCAGGAGGCGCCCGGCTTCGTCGAGCTCACGGCCGACGGGGGCTTCGCCCCGATGGGCTGGGCCGCGGTGTGGGTCGCGCTGTCGGTGGTGATGTTCTCCTTCGGGGGCATCGAGCTGCTCTCGATCACCGCCGCCGAGGCGAAGGATCCCGCTCGTTCGATCCGCACCGCCGCCCGCACCACGATCGTGCGCCTGGCCTTCTTCTACGTGCTGTGCATCGGGATCGTGGTGTGCCTGGTGCCGTGGCAGCAGGCCGCCGGCGCCGGCGAGGACGTCGCCACCTCGCCCTTCGTGATGGTCTTCGACCGGATCGGCATTCCCGGCGCCGCCCACATCACGAACCTGCTGGTGCTGGTCGCGGCGCTGTCGGCCGCGAACGCGAACCTCTACGCCGGCAGCCGGATCCTGCACTCCCTCGCCTCCGACGGGCTTGCGCCGCGCTTCGCCGCGCACGTCACGGCCCGGCGCGTCCCCGCCGTCGGCATCGCCCTGAGCTCGATCGGCCTGATCGGTGCCGCGCTGCTGGCCTTCAGCGGCGTGGGCGGGGTGTTCGGCTACATGATGAGCCTCGTGGTGTTCTCGGTGATCATGGTGTGGGCGCTGATCCTCGCGACCTACATCGCCTTCCGCCGACGCGGCGAGCGGGGTGGCACCTTCCGCATGCCGGGCGGCGTGGTCACCGCGGGCGTCGGCCTGGTGGGCCTCGTCGCCGTCTTCGCGACCGTGTTCGTGCGGCCCAGCATGCAGGTCGCCGCGATGGTCGGCATCCCCGCGGTGATCGTCGCGACCGTCCTCTACGTGGTGGTGGGCCGTCGCCGCATCGATCCGGCCGACATCGACGCCGCCTTCGAGGAGGCCGAGTCGATGCGCTGAGCGTCGAGGCGTCGAACCGGCCCGGAGTGGCGTTCGTTACTGTGCAGGATGTCGGCTTGGGCTCAGGGTTCGGCGGGGGTAATCTAAGGGAACCTTCGGCCTCGGCGCCACGAGACCCGGTGCCGGAGATACGCGCAAGTGGCGGAATTGGTAGACGCGCACGGTTCAGGTCCGTGTGCTGGCAACAGCGTGGGGGTTCAAGTCCCCCCTTGCGCACCGCGAGAGATCCCCTCTGACCAGCAGGTCAGAGGGGATTCTTCGTCTCAGGGCGGCGGGCGGAGCGCCCGGTCCCGCAGGACCGGGCCGGCCCGCTCTCAGTGCCCGGGCGCCGCCAGCAGCAGCTCGACGTTGCGGTCCCGACCCTCGCCCTCCTGGGCCCGCTCGGCGTGGAGGTCGTTGAAGGACAGCTCCCGGTACAGGCTCGCCAGGCCCTCGCCCTGGTACGGGGCCTTCGCCTCGATCAGGGTGCTGAGCAGCGAGAGCGTCCCGTCGCGGTTGTCGACCACCTCGAGCACCCGCGCCTGCTGCGGGAAGTCGACATGCGAGGCGGTGGTGATCTTCCAGTAGCGGCGCTCGGCGACGTCGTCGCCGTGCAGCGCGATCGTGTTGGTGTGCGTGTGGCCGTTGACCCAGGCGAGCACGTTCGGGAAGCGGCCCAGCAGGTTCTCCACGTCCCAGCCGGCATGGCGCAGCTCGCCGACGCCGGGCTCGAGCAGCAGGTTGTTCATCGTGTCCGGGGTGTGGTGGCTGAAGACCACGAAGTACGTGTCCTCGGACTGCGTGCGCTGGAGGCGCCCGATCCCGTCGTAGTACCGGCTGGAGCCCTCCTCGAGGGTCTCCTCGAGCCAGCGGTACTGGGCGTGGCCCAGCGATCCCTGCGTGAAGCCGGCGCGGTTCGTGGAGTCCAGCGCGATGCCGACCACGCCCGGCGCGATCTCGAAGGTGTAGTAGCCGGTCGACTCCACCGCGTTCTCCTCGGTGAAGCCGTGCCCGGGGGTGCCGACGCGAGGGGTCTGGCCCAGATGGGCGCGGATGTACTCCTCGGGGGTGAAGGGCTCGCGGCGCTCGTCGGGCGTGACCTCGTACCGGCGCTCGGGGTCGAGGGAGCTGGAGAGGGTCTGGCGCTGCGCCTCGCCGGTGCCGCCGGCCTCCGCGGTGCGCACCTGCGCCTCGAGCTGCCGGTTCGCGGTCTCCGAGGCGAAGCCGGTGAACTTCCACGAGCCGGTGTACATCTCCCGCAGGACGTCCCAGTCCGTGGGGAGGGTTCCGCTGATCGAGTCGTCGTGGTTGCCGAAGACGCTGAACCAGGGGATGTCCAGGCCGGGGCTCGTGTGGGTGGTCATGGCGCCCGCGAGCAGGTCGGGCAGCTGCGGGAAACCGGCCTCGGCGTAGCGGTCCTCGACCTCGCCGCCTGGATGCCAGTAGTGGGTCGAGCCGCCCGTCTGCACGCCCTCCCAGGTCCCGTCGGCCCCGGTGTTCGCGGTGATCTCCCCGCCGTTCATGAGGGCGAGGAACCAGTCGAGCTCCACGTGCTCGTGGTTGTCGGTGTTGTCGCCGGTGGTGACCACGCAGTCGAGGTCGCGCCCGGTGTGGGGGCCGCGGCGCAGCTCGTTGACCCGCTCGATGAGGGAGACGGCGCCCTGGGTGGTCAGCGACTCCTGCGGGCGGAACGCCGAGCCGGTGATGTCGTGGAGGAACTCGAAGCGCATAGGGGACTGGGCGTCGAGCACGTGCAGGTCGGTGAACTGGACGAAGGCCGCCAGCGGCACGCGGGTGTCGGCGCGGGAGGCCTGCGGGGCGCGGTCCAGCGCGTCCTCGCGCACCTCGAAGGCGTAGCCGGGGCCGGCGGTGAGACGACGGTAGGAGCCGTTCTCCCCGGCCTCGGGCACCGCGACGGCCTCGAGGGTGGTGCCGGTGGGGTCCAGGCCCGCGTCCTCCGCGAAGGCGCGCTGGGCGGGGAGGGCCGAGGCGGCGGTGCCGCCGAGAGCGAGGCCCGCCCCGACCAGGAGGGTGCGTCGGCCGAGGGGAGGGAGGGCGAGCGAGGAGTCGTTTTGGCGGGCGGGGGTCCGGGGTGCGTGGGACATGCGCTCCACCCCAGCACCGGGAAGTGACCAGCGGGTGACGACAGGCTGAGCACTTGCCGTCGATCGCCGCCGCGGAGTGCGTCCCCCGGCCCCGCTCAGCGCACGGCGGTGCGGCGCAGGCGGACGTTGACGAACTCGCCCATGCCCCAGCGGCCGAGCTCGCGGCCGTAGCCGGAGCGCTTCACCCCGCCGAAGGGCAGCCCGGGCAGCGTCGTCCCGTGCTCGTTGACGTACGCCATCCCCACGTCCAGGCGGTCGGCGACCTCCTGCGCCCGGGCCAGGTCCTCGCTCCAGACGGAGCCGCTCAGCCCGAACGACACGTCGTTCGCCAGCTCCACGGCGTGATCGACGGTTTCCGCACCGTAGATGACCGCCACCGGGCCGAAGATCTCCTCGGAGTAGGCGTCCATGTCGGGGGTGACGCCGGTCAGCACGGCGGGCCGCATGAATGCGCCCTCCCGGTCCAGCGCGTCGCCTCCCGTGTGCAGAGTCGCTCCCTGCTCGACGGCGCGGGCGACCTGCTCGACGACGCCGTCGCGCGCGCCGAGCGAGGAGAGCGGACCGACGTCGACGCCCTCGTCCAGCGGGTCCCCGAGCGTCGCGCCCTCGAACTCCTCGACGATCGCCGCGACGAACTCGTCGAGCCGTGCGCTCGGGACGATCATGCGCTTGGGCGAGTTGCAGGCCTGGCCCGCGTTCGACAGTCGCGCGGTGGCCGCCGCGCGGGCGACCCGGGCGATGTCGGCGTCCTCGAGCACGATCAGCGGGTCCGAGCCGCCCAGCTCCAGCACGGACTTCTTGAGGTGCTCCGCCGCGGTCCGGGCGACGGCGGCTCCTGCTCGCTCGCTGCCGGTGAGGGACACGCCGCGCACGCGCGGATCGGCGATCATCTCGGCGATCTGGTCGTGATCGGCGAAGACGTTCACGTAGGCGTCGTCGGGGACCCCGGCGTCGTGCAGGATCCCGGCCATCACCTCGGCGGAGCCGGCGCAGATCTCCGCGTGCTTGAGGATGATCGTGTTGCCGGTCATCAGGTTGGGGGCCACGAAGCGGGCCACCTGGTAGTACGGGAAGTTCCAGGGCATGACGCCGACCAGCGGGCCGATCGGCTCGGTCTGCACGAGCGACTCCTGTGCTCCCTGCGGGTCCAGCAGCTCGTCCTGGAGCAGCTCGGGGCCGTGCGTCGCGTACCACCGGTAGATCGATCCGGCCAGCTCGGCCTCGCCGATCCCCTGCGCCAGGGGCTTGCCCATCTCGGTGGCGATCAGTCGTCCCAGCTCCTCCGAGCGGGAGTCGTAGGCGTCGGCGACGCGCTCGAGGATCTCGGCGCGTCGCTCCGGGGGCGTCCCCCGCCAGTCCGGGAAGGCGGCGTGCGTCCGTCGGAGCACGTCCTCCACGCCCGCGGAGTCCAGAGCAGGGAACTGCTTGTCGGTGCGTCCCGTGGTCGGGTTGGTCGTGGTGTATCCAGCCATGTCCCCACCCTGGGCGTCCACCCCGAGGTGTGTACAGTCCGACGACCGATCGGTCGTCGGCCAGTCAGAGTATGAACTCCAGCGGGTCGAACTCGTCGATGTCGATGATCCGCACGCGCGGCAGACGGCTCGTGAAGGCGTGCACGTCGTACTCGAGGTCGTGGAACTCGATCCCGGGGATGTCCTGCAGGTCGGTGGCCATGAACTCGCGGAACCCGACCAGCGCCGTGCGCCGGTCCGGGGTCGCCGCGAGGTCCGTCATCTGCGGGACGAAGTCCTTGTCGTGGCTGACCAGCATGACATCCGCCGGGCGGTCCTGCAGCGCCTCGGCGGTGCGCTGGATCGCGATGTCCACGACCTTGCCCTCGCCGCGCAGCGGGATCGCCTTGTACCCCAGTGCGATCAGGGCCTGCACGAACCCGGAGGGCAGGCTGTCGCCGACGGCGAGGAAGAACAGGCCCCGCACCGGCTGGCGCCAGGCGTGCTCGGCGTGCTGGAGCAGCTTGTTCCAGCGGGGGCGCTCGTCGGACTGGGGTCGTCGGCCGAGCACCGAGACGCCGAGGGTGGCGTCGATGTTCTCACCGTCCACCAGGAGGTACGTGGTGCGTGCGGTCATGAGGATGACCCTACTCGGTGCGGGGCGCACGGTCGCCGGCGCGGGTGGTGCGTGCGGGCGCCCGCCGCGTGCGTCGATGAGCTCCGCACGACGCCGTCGTCGCCGCGAGAATCAATTTCGACGGCTCTTCCCGAGTCGCGCTTTTCCACATTCTTGAGGGTGCACTTGACAATTCGCAAAGAGCGGGGATGGCGACGATCTCGGTGTTCTCGAGTGAGGCCCTGTCCCGCGCCCACGCTCCGGCCCTCGGAACACCCTGCTCCCATCCCCGCCCCCTGCTCCCACCCCCACAGCGTGATGCTCCTGTGCCTGCCTCCGCTCCCACCTCCGCAGCGCCCTGCCCCCTCCCTCGAGTGACCGTCGCATAACGCGCCGGTCGCGACCTCTCCTCCCCACAGGTGGGTTATCCACAAATTCATCCCCATTGCGCCTGAGCCCTTCTGGAATGTCCGTTTCGACGGTATTGTTTGAGGTGTTGGAGTCTTGAAAGAGATTCTCTGTCGCGACAGCGGACGGCACCGAGGCCGTCCCGTCCACGGATCGGGGAAGGAGGGCGTGATGGGTGAGTTCGACGAGGGCCCAGGGGCCCCGCTCGAGTCCGAGTCCGACGCCGGCACGGGAACCGGCGCCGGCAGCGCTGTAGACGCGGCGACCGCCGACGAAGCCTCCCAGGGCAGCATCGCCACATCCGAGACACCCGCCGTGACCGACGACGCGACGGAGCCCACCGCCCCACGCTGGCGAGTGCGAGCCCGTCGGCCGTTGGATCAGGAGCAGCTGCTCGCCGAGGTGGAGCCCGGCACGATCGAGGCGTCGCGGGTGCTCGCCCTGCACCGCACGATGCAGACCAGGGCCCGCCTCTACGCCCACCAGCTGCGGCAGCTCGCGGTGTTCTTCCGCGAAGATCCCGAGGCCGGCGGCATCCCCGAGAACGCGGACATGACCGGCGTGAAGGTCGCCGTGGGCCTGCGCACCTCCACCGCCCGCGCCTGGTCGATGGTGCTGGACGCGCGCACTTCGGTGGATCTCATGCCGGCGACCTTCGTCCACCTCGCGCGCGGCGACATGCCCGAGGAGTTCCACCGCTATCTGCTGCGTCAGGTGCGGCGGCTGGACGATGCGCAGAAGGAGGCCGTGGACCGCCACCTCGCTGGGGTGGAGATCCCCGCGGTCTCCAAGGCCACCTTCGAGGCACAGGTCCGCCTCGCCGTGCGCCTGGCGACCGCGGGCACGGTCCCCGAGCCGCCGCGGGCATCCCGCTCCGTCGAGCTGCTCGACGTCGACACGAGGGCCGGCACCGCCTCGCTCTACGTCACCGGCCCGATCCCCGAGATCCAGGGCCTCGCGCACCGGCTCGACGTCGCCGCGCGCACCGTCCAGAAGGCGCAGCGCGCCGCCCTGCGCGACGGCGAGGAGGGGCCGCTGCCCTTCGACATCGACGGCGACCTCGCCGAGCGTGGCCGCGCGCTCTCCCTCGCGACCCTTCGCTACGCGATCCTCACCCACTCCGTGCTGGACATCGACCCCGTCCAGGAGACCCGCAGCCCCTACAAGGTCCTCGTGACCGTGCCGGTCACGACGCTCATGGGGCTGGAGAACACCCCCGCGATGCTCGACGGGCTCACCCCGGTCCCCGCCGAGCTCGCCCGCGATCTCGCCTCCGGGGAGTCGACCTGGCTGCGGATCCTCACCGATCCGATCATCGGCGCCCCCTGCGACGCGGTCGCCGAGTCCTATGCGCCGACCGCACAGATGAGGCTTCAGCTGCGGATGCGCCACCCCGTCTGCGCCGTGCCCGGATGCGGGAGGCCCACCCGGCTCGCCGCGGAGGACGACCACATCCTCGAGTA
>NZ_KV788851.1:37294-66639 GCF_001807385.1 Brachybacterium sp. HMSC06H03
GGACGACCACATCCTCGAGTACGACCACGACCATCGCGACGAGGGCGGGCAGACCTCGCTCGCGAACCTGCACCGGCTCTGCTGGCGCCACCACCAGCTCAAGACCGCCGGGCTCCTCGACCCCACCCGCGTTCCCGACCCCACCCGCGAGCCCGACGACGCCCCCGGGCCCGTCACCACCGACTGGGAGATCGACGGCGGAATCCGTGCCCGCACCGTCGAACACACCGACCTCGTCACCCCGGTCACCGCCGAGGCACTCGAAGCCGCCTGGCGGATCCACCAGCGACTCCACGCCGACGCAGAGCGGCTCGCCGCCGCCGAGCGGGCCAGGCCACGACGAGAACGGGTCGACGAGCAGCGTCGTGAGGCGATGGCCATCGCCCACCCCCACCTGCGCAGCCGGCTCCGGGTCCCGGACCCCGACGCGATCGCCGCGCTCGGCGACCCGCCTTTCTAGCTCACCGGCCCTCGCCGGCGACCTTCACCGTCATCCGCGCCGTCTCGCCATTGACTGTGACGGTCACGGTCGCGGCGCCGCGGCGCAGCCCGGTCATCTCGCCGGTGCGCGGATCGACGCGGACGACGTCACGCCGGTCCGGCTGCTCGTCGCCCGCTCCGCCGGTCGCGACATGCACCCCGGTGCCACCCCACTGGGCGGTGACCGGCCACGCGACCGGCACCTCCCGGCCGTCCTGCGTGAGCGTCGCCGAGACCTCCCCGACCTCGCCCACCGCCAGCTGGTCCCGGCCCTCGACCGCGAGGGAGTCGACCCACGGGCGGGTCTCCGCCGCGAGCCAGTCGACCCTATCCTGCGTGGCGGGATTCCGGCCGACTACGCCCGAGGCCGGATCGATGCCCAGCATCGTCCAGCCCGTGAAGCCGCCCGTCGCCGGCGTGCCCGCCGGGGACTTGCCCGAGTTGCCGTTCACCAGCGTGGTCACGCCCTCGACCGCGGCGCCGTGGAACACGCCCGCATGAGCGTTCACCAGCGCGACGGACTTGCCCGTCGTGCGCCGGAACTCGGCGAGCTGCTCCTCGATCGCCCGGGCCTCCCGCTGATCGGACAGCTGGCTCGACTCGCTCGGCAGCGGATCGTCGGTCGGGTGGTGGAAGAACACGACCGCCCCGGTGAGCGCGTCGGACTCCGCCACCGCGCCCAGCTGCTCCTCGAGCATCTCGAGCTGGCCCAGGCCGTCCCCGGCGAGGGTGCCGGGGGCGCTGTTCATCGTGATGACCTTCGTCGCGCCGAGATCCTGCGCGGTCGACATCGGCCCGAACGCCTCCTCGAAGTTCGCGATGTCCCCGCCCATCACCTCGTGGTTGCCGGGCACGTAGACGTACGGGATGTCGCTCGTCCACTCCTCCTCGAGGATCCGCTGGGCGAGGGCGAAGTCCTCCGGCGAGGCCTCGTCGACCAGGTCGCCGTTGATGACCAGCAGGTCCGGGGACGCCTCCCGGATCTCCCGCAGGGTGCGGCGCGCGCCCTCGACGGCGTCCGAGTCCGCGGAGGCGGCCACGAACTGGGCATCGCTCATCACCGCGATCCGCTGCGGGCGGTCCGAGACGTCGCCGTTCGCCAGCAGCGCCGCGTCATGGATCCGCGGCTCCTCGGACAGCTCGGCCTGCGGGGTGGTGGTCGCGCGGAGGTTCGCGACGGTGATGTCGCCCGTGTACTGCGCCTCCGGGCGGGTCTCCATGATCCGCAGACGCTCGACGGTCAGCGGCTGCGGCAGCCCCACCGGCACCGTGAAGCGCACGCTCTGCCAGCCCTCGCCGTCCAGGTTCTCGCCATCGAGGTTCGTCACCGTGCCCTCGCCGTCGCGCACCTGCAGCCGGGGCCAGGCGCCGCTGCTGTCGGAGAGCACGTCCATCGTCAGCGCCTGCGTGGAGCCCTCCACCGTCACCGGCTCGTCCGCGACCAGGTAGTAGCCGCGGGTCGCCGAGGAGGTGGTGAAGTCGTAGGTCATGCGCACGCCGGGCGTCGGCTCCCCGTCCTCGCCGGCCGGCCCCTCGGCCGCCTCGAAGGAGCCGGTCGCCCGAGCCGCGTCGTCGCGGAAGGCGGAGAGGTCCGAGAAGTCGAGGACCTGTTGCTCCTCGGTGCCGTGGGTGAGCGCGACCGTGGTCTCCAGGCCCGCGGCGCGGAGGGTGAGCGTGCCGGTGGCGGCCTCGCCGGTCGCGCGCACGCCCCAGCTGCCGAGGCCGTGGTCGGTGACCTCGAAGCCGTCGGAGGCCGCGGCCTCCACGTCCGCCGTCTCGATCCGGGCCCGACGGCCGTCGGCGTCGTAACCGGTCAGGGCCACGGTGCGGGAGGTCTCGGCGTCCGGGAGGTTCAGCGAGCGCTCCGAGACCTGCAGGCCGACGGGCTCGCCGAGCACGCGCAGCTCCTGCCGTGCCTCATGGCCTGCGGCGGTGTACGTGACGGCGCCGCCGCCGGGACCTGTGCCGCGCACGACGGCGCCAGCCTGGTCGGACTGCTCGAGCTCCACCGCGCCCTCCGCGGTGAAGGCGCCGTCGACCATCACCGGGGAGAGGTCGGCGGCGAGACCGGTCGCCTCCAGAGAGCGCTGCAGGCCGGGGAAGACGGCGTCCTCGCCCTCGAGGGCGAGGGAGGTCTGCACGTCGGCGAGCTTCTCGGCCGGGGCGTCGGAGTAGAACACCAGCGCATTGGGCACCTCGCGCACGACCCCGTCCGACGGGCTGTTCCAGATCGCCTCGCTCTCGCTGCCGGCGGTGCGGGCGGCCAGCGCCGAGGAGCCGCCGCCGTCGAGGTTGACGGCGTTGTGCGCGCCCATGTCCTCGAGGATCTGCCCCATCTCTGGCAGGGTCATCCCCGTGGACGCGGTGCTGCGGCCGTCCAGGACCAGCACGAACATCTCGCTGCCGTCCCGGCTGACGCCCACGGCGGTGCGGGGATGGGAGGTCGTGACCAGGGAGTCCTCGCCCATGTCCGGCACCTCGCCGTCCTTGAGGATCTGGTGGCTGCCGGCGATGCCGAGGTCGACGTCCTGGTCGGGGCCGATCTCGATGTCGACCGCGTCGCCCACCTCGAGGTCCGCGACCATGCCGGCGCCGTCCTCCCGGCCCAGCAGCACCTGTCCGTCCTCGGGGATCTCCGGGTCGCCGGCGGTGTCCTGCACCTCCGTGACCTCGGTGACCGTGCCGTCGACGATGGTCGCCAGCGCGATCTCCTCGGCCATCGCGTCGGGCGCGCCGACGGGCCGGTCCAGGGTGTAGTCGCCCCACGCCGGGGTGTACACCCCGATCCCGTCCTCGGGCAGGGAGGGGGTGTTGATCCCCTCGAGCTCGTGGACGGCGCCGTCGGCCGTGGTCAGCTCGCCGGAGGCGGAGAGGGCCTGGATCGCGGCCTTCCCGTCGGCGAGCGTGAGCGCGGGCATCGCCTGGGAGGTGCCCATGCGCACACCGGCGGAGCTCATCGAGGTGCGCAGCGGCGCATCGGAGTGGTTGATGTCGAAGAAGGTGCCGTTGACCGCGGCGACGGCGCGGTCGCCGCGCTCGCCGGCGTGCATCACGTCGCTCAGCGGGGAGCGGCCCGTGACGGTGCCGTCGTCGGTGACGTCGATCGAGAGGGTCGACTCGGTGAGGTCGGCGGTGAGGACGCTGCCCTCTTTCCAGCCGCCCTCCTCGAGGCGGGAGAAGGTGGTGAGGTCCAGGCCCGGCGCGACGCGGTAGTCCTGGGAGTCGCGCAGCACCCCGCCCTCGGCGAGCTGCTCGTCGGTGACCTCCGCCGCGGCGGGAGCGGCCGGCCAGGTCGGGAGGACGGGGAGGAGGGCGAAGGCCGCGAGGAGCGTGAGCCAGCGGGTCTGCGTGAGGACGGGGGTGCGGGGCGCGGAGGGCATCGAGGATCCTGCTCGCTGGAGGGGAGGGCCTCGAGCACCATATGTGACCTGGGAGACACCTGGGTGGTGTCGGGATGAACGTCGGGTGACCTGACATCGGTGTGAGGACGGGCGGTCCTCACACCGATGTCAGGTGCCGTACCAGGTCAGACGGCCTGGACCTTCCCGGTCACGCCGTGCGGGTCGATGACGTACTTCTTGGCGACGCCGGAGTCGAACTCGGCGTAGCCCTTCGGTGCGTCGTCCAGCGAGATCGCGGTGGCGTTCACGGCGTCGGCGATCTGGACCCGGTCGTGGAGGATCGCCTCCATGAGCTGGCGGTGGTAGCGCATCACCGGGCACTGGCCGGTGGTGAAGCTCAGCGCCTTCGCCCAGCCGAGGCTGAGCCGCATCGAGAGCGAGCCGACCTTCGCGTCCTCGTCGACGCCGCCCGGATCGCCGGTGACGTACAGGCCCGGGATGCCGAGCGCACCGCCGGCGCGGGTGATGTCCATGAGGGTGTTCAGCACGGTCGCGGGCGCCTCCTTCGCGTCCTTGCCGTGCCCGCGGGCCTCGAAGCCCACGGCGTCCACGCCCGCGTCGACCTCCTCGCGGCCGAGGATCCGGGCGATGCCCTCGCGCGGGTCCTCCTTCGAGACGTCGATCGTCTCGCAGCCGAACTTCGCGGCGTTCGCGAGGCGGTCCGCGTTCATGTCGGCCATGATCACGACCGACGCGCCGAGCAGCCGCGCGCCCACGGCGGCGGCGGTGCCGACGGGGCCGGCGCCCGCGATGTACACGGACTTGCCCGGGCCGACGCCCGCGGAGACCGCGCCGTGGAAGCCGGTGGGGAAGATGTCCGAGAGCATGGTCAGGTCCAGGATCTTCTCCATGGCCTGGTCCTTGTCCGGGAACCTCAGCAGGTTCCAGTCGGCATAGGGGACCACCACGTACTCGGCCTGGCCGCCCACCCAGCCGCCCATGTCGACATAGCCGTAGGCGCTGCCGGGACGGTCCGGATTCACGTTCAGACAGATCTCGGTGCGGCCCGCCTTGCACATCTCGCAGCGGCCGCAGGAGATGTTGAAGGGGACCGAGACGAGGTCCCCCTCCTTGATGAACTCCACGCCCGGCCCGGTCTCGATGACCTCGCCGGTGATCTCGTGGCCGAGCACGAGCCCCTCGGGGGCGGTGGTGCGGCCGCGGACCATGTGCTGGTCCGAGCCGCAGATGTTGGTGGTGACGACCTTCAGGATCGCCGCGTGGGGGAGCTTGCGGCCGACATTCTCGGGGTTCACCCCGGGACCGTCCTTCAGCTCGAAGGTCGGGTAGTCGATGTCGACACGTCGACCTTCCCCGGGCCCTGGTAGGCGATCGCGCGGTTGCTGGACATGGAGGCCTCCTTGCCTTCACGCGGCCCGCCCTCGTGGGCCGACTCCTCGAAGCCTCCGGGACCACGTGTCGGGGAGTCAAGGGTGGGCCGGAAAGCGCTGGGAACAGCGGCAAGGCCCGACGGCGTAGCCTGGAGGGGAAGAGGTGAGCCGTGCCCGAGATCCACCAGAACTACGCCGCCGCGCTGCCCGAGCTCTCGACGCCGTGGCGGGCCGACGTCCCGCCGCGCCCCGAGCTCGTCTGGCTCGACCAGGAGCTGGCGCGCGAGCTGGGCCTGGATCCCGACTGGCTGCGGGGCGAGGACGGGATGGCGCTGCTGACCGGGCAGATCGAGGGCACCGTCGCGCAGGCCTACGCCGGCCACCAGTTCGGCACCGCGAACCCGCGGCTCGGCGACGGCCGGGCGGTGCTGCTGGGGGAGATCGTCGACGCCGAGGGCAGGATCCGGGACCTGCATCTGAAGGGGGCGGGCAGGACGCCCTTCGCGCGGGGCGGGGACGGGAAGGCGCCGCTCGGCCCGATGCTGCGCGAGGCCGTGATCGGCCGCTGGCTGCACGCCTGCGGCGTCCCCACCACGCGCGCCCTCGCCGTGCTCACCACCGGGGAGCGGATCGCGCCGCGCCAGGGCGTCACCGACGAGCCCGGGGCGCTGCTGGTGCGGGTTGCCGCGAGCCACCTGCGGGTGGGGACCGTCGAGTACTCCTCCTGGCACCTGGGGCCCGAGGTGACGGGGCGGCTCGTCGACCACGCGATCGCCCGGCACCACCCGTCGGCCGACGGGCCGCTGGGGCTGCTGCAGGCCGTGTCCGAGGCGCAGGCGGAGCTGGTGGCGCAGTGGATGCTGCTCGGCTTCGTGCACGGGGTGATGAACACCGACAACATGACGCTGTCCGGCGAGGGCATCGACTACGGGCCCTGCGCCGTGCTGGACGTGCACCGCCGCGGTGCCGCGTTCAGCTCGATCGACCGCGGCGGCCGCTACGCCTACGGCAACCAGCCCGGCATCGCGCTGTGGAACCTCTCCCGCTTCGCCGAGGCGCTGCTGCCGGTGATCGATGAGGAGCCGAATGCCGCGGTGGCCAGGGCGACGACGGTGCTCGAGGGGTTCGAGAGCAGGTATCTCGACGCGTACGCCGACGGGCTCGCGGCGAAGCTCGGCGTCCGCGGGGAGCGGGGCGAGGTGCGGGAGCTCGGGGAGGCGCTGTTCACCCTGCTCGAGGAGCAGCGGGTGGACCACACGGGGTTCTTCCGGGAGCTCGGCGAGGGGACGGCCGCGGGGCTGTTCGCGGAGCCGGCACCGTTCGAGGACTGGTCGCGGCGCTGGGAAGCGCTGCGGGGCGACGGGGAACCGGCCGACGAGGCCCGTGCGGCGATGTGCCGCGCGAACCCCCTGTACGTCCCCCGCAACGTCCACCTCGAGGCGGCGCTGCGGGCCGCGCACCTGGGGGACACGGCCCCGGTGCTGAGGATGCTCGACGCCGTGGGCTCGCCCTTCGAGCGGCGGGAGGGGCTCGAGGATCTCGAGGGGCCGGGCGACGGGGGCGATGCCTTCATGACCTTCTGCGGCACCTGAGGGGCACCCCCGAACGGTCGGTCGAGCGGGGGGCTCCGACTGCCCGGCGGTGCTAGCGTCGACGGTGTTCCCGATGGAAGGAGAGCCCCATGGCTGCCCTGAACGATCGACGCATCCTCGTGATGACCACCAACTTCGGCACCGAATCCGACGAGCTGACGAAGCCGATCGCCGCGCTGCGGGACGCGGGAGCGACCGTGACGGTCGCGGCGACGGAGCCCGGCGTCGTGAAGACGCTCGCCGGTGATCGGGACCCCGGCCCCGAGGTTCCGGTGGATACCACGTACGACCAGGTGAAGGCCTCCGACTTCGACGCCCTCGTGCTCCCCGGAGGCACCCTCAACGGCGACCAGCTGCGCGCCGACGAGACCGTCCAGCAGGTCACGCGGGCCTTCGCCGCGGACGCCAAGCCAGTCGCCGCGATCTGCCACGCCCCCTGGCTGCTCGTGGACGCCGGCCTCGCCGAGGGCCGCGACCTCACCTCGGTGCCCACGATCCGCGCCGATCTCGTCAACGCCGGCGCGAACTGGACCGATCAGGAGGTCGTCGTCGACGAGGCGGGTGGCTATCGCCTGATCACCTCGCGCACCCCTGATGATCTCGACGCCTTCAACGCCGCGATCATCGACGCGCTCACCGCCTAGGAGGAAGTCCATGACCGAGAGCTTCGATCCGATCGCCGCCGAGCCCGACGAGACGAGCATCGACGACGCCCTGGAGACGGACCGGGTCGTCGCCGAGGGGCGCGACTCCCGCAACGCTGATGGGTACGGCTTCGACGAGGACGTCGCGCGCGGAGCCGACGAGTCCGCCGCCGCCGAGCAGGGCAACCGCGACGAGGACCGCATGGAGGCCGACGTCGACGACGAGGAGCCGGGCCAGCTCGCCCGCGAGGACGGGGGACTGGACGAGATCCTCCCCGAGCAGGAACCGCCCCTGCCCTGACCTGCGGCGACGCCGTCCCCGTTTAATCCGTTGCTCGCGGGTGGCGACGGGCCTACGGTATGAGCACACAGGGAAGGAGGTGATCCGAGAAGTGATTTCTTATCGGACATGTGAGGTGGCTCGCCGCTGAGGCGACCGTTCATCCGGACGCGCAGCGAATACCACCGAGCTGCCGGGACCCCCGGGGGTCGGACCTCGTCCTTCCGACCAGCGCACCGCGCGACCTGGGGGTTCTTCCCTGCCCCGACGCCTGCGGGTCGATAGCCTCGTGCCATGACGACCTCGCCCCAGTACGGCCCCGTGGAGCTGATCTCCTCGCACCTCGACCAGAGCGCCGTGGTGCGCGGCGGTGCGCAGGACGCGCCGATCGTGCTGCTGATGCACGGGCTCGGCAGCGACGAGCGTGACCTCGCGAGCCTCGTGCCCTTCCTCCCGCCCGTCTTCGAGTACGTCTCCGTGCGCGGGATCTTCCGGTACGTGCAGGGCTTCGCCTGGTTCGACATGCCCGTGGCCCCGGACCGGCCCGAGGCGATCGAGACCTCCTCCGCGGCCGTCGAGGAGTGGATCGCCGCGCAGGACCGCCCCGTCGTCGGCGCGATCGGGTTCTCCCAGGGCGGTGCGGTCGCCCTCCAGCTCCTGCGCCGCGATCCGCATGCACTCCGGTTCGTCGTGAACCTCTCCGGCTTCCCGTTCCCCGCCGCGGTCCCGGGCGATGCCGCGCTCGCCGAGGTGCGTCCGCCCGCGCTGTGGGGCCACGGCGGGATGGACCCCCTCTACGATCCCGAGCGGGAGCAGGCGGTCCGCGAGTTCATGGGCGCGCACACCGCGCTCGAGGAGGAGCGCCGCCCGCAGCTCGGGCACGCGGTCGACGAGATCGAGCTGCGGGCCGTCGCCGCCTTCCTGCAGCGTCGGGCCGCCGACGCGGACGGGCGCTGAGCGCTCGCCCGCATTCCCTCCCGCCGCCCAGGGGGCGGGCTGTAGCATTCCTGCATTCCCCGCCGAGAGACGGCGGGGTTCCCCAGGAGCACCAGGAGATCATGAGCGCCGCCAGCGACGCCCCCAGTGACAGTCCCAGGCCTTCGGGCCTGCACTCATTCACTTCCCACGGGGGGATCCGTCCATGGATCTGATCGGTCCCCTCGCCTCGCTGGCGATCGGGCTCCTGCTCGTGCTGGCCTGCGGCGCCTTCGTCGCCGCGGAGTTCTCCCTGATCACGGTCAACCGCAATGACGTGGAGGCCGCGGCCGAGAGCGGCGACAAGCGCGCCGGCGGTGTCCTGCAGGGCATGAAGACCCTCTCCACGCAGCTCTCCGGAGCGCAGCTGGGCATCACGGTCACCAACCTCGCCATCGGCTTCCTCGCCGAGCCCGCGATCGCGGCCCTCGTCGGCCCGCCGCTCGTGGACGCCGGGCTCAGCGAGGTCGCGGCCCGCTCCGCGTCGGTCGCCCTCGCCCTGGTCCTCGCCACCGGCATGACCATGATCTTCGGCGAGCTGGTCCCCAAGAACATGGCGATCGCGCAGCCGCTGCGCACCGCGAAGCTGGTCGTCGGCTTCCAACGCCTGTTCAGCACGATCTTCGGCCTCCCGATCCGCCTGTTCAACGGCAACGCGAACGCGGTGGTGCGGGCGCTCGGCGTCGAGCCGCAGGAGGAGCTGAGCTCCGCCCGCAGCGCCGACGAGCTGTCCGTCCTGGTCAAGCGCTCGGCCGACGAGGGCGCCCTCGCCGAGGAGACCGCCTCGCTGGTGCAGCGCACCCTCGCCTTCGGCGACCGCCGCGCGCACGACGCGATGGTGCCCCGCGGCCGGGTCGACTCCCTGGAGGTCGACCAGACCGTCGCCGACCTGCTGGAGCTCGCCCGCGAGACCGGGCACTCCCGCTTCCCCGTGCAGGACGACGAGAACGAGATCGCGGGCGTCGCTCACATCCGCCACGGCCTCGCCGTCCCCTTCGACGAGCGGCCCACCACGAGGGTGGACGCCGTGATGGGACCTGCGACCTTCGTGCCCGACACGGTGCCGCTGGACGACCTGATGGACACCCTCCGCGCCGGCGGCCTGCAGATGGCCGTCGTCGTCGACGAGTTCGGCGACCACGCCGGCCTCATCACGCTCGAGGATCTCGTCGAGGAGATCGTCGGCGAGGTCCGCGACGAGCACGACGAGGAGATGGACGACACCCCCGAGCCCGACGGCTCCTGGGATCTCGATGCGCGGATGCGCCCCGACGAGGCGACCGAGCGGCTCGGCGTCACCGTGCCCGAGCACGAGGACTACGACACCCTCGCAGGCCTGGTCACGATGGAGCTCGGCCGTCTGGCCGAGGTCGGCGACGAGATCGTCGTGGACACCGACCCGGCGCCCGGCGAGGAGCCGGCACGCCTGCGGATCGTCGTCGCCGAGATCGACGGGATGCGGATCGAGACCGTGCACGTGATCGTCGAGGCGGCGCCCGACGAGACGGATGTGCGGGCCGAGGACGAGGAGGTGGCCCGATGAGCGACTACGTCGGCCTGCTGGCCACCCTCGTCCTGCTGCTCCTGAACGCCTTCTTCGTCGGCGCGGAGTTCGCGCTGATCTCCGCGAGGCGCTCCGTCATCGAGCCGAAGGCGCTCGAGGGGAACTGGGCCGCGAAGGTGACGATCTCCGCGATGGAGCAGGTCTCCCTCATGATGGCGGGCGCCCAGATGGGCATCACCGTCTGCTCCCTCGCGCTCGGCGCGATCAGCGAGCCCGCGATCGCGCACCTGCTCGAGGGTCCCTTCGAGGCGATCGGCGTGCCGGGCGCGCTGACCCACCCGATCAGCTTCGTGATCGCGCTGTCCCTGGTCACCTACCTCCACGTCGTCTTCGGCGAGATGGTGCCCAAGAACATCGCGCTCGCCGGCCCCGAGCGGATGGCGCTGATCCTGGCGCCGGTGCTGATGGGCATCGTCACCGTGCTGCGGCCGCTGCTGTGGCTGCTGAACTCCATCGGCAACCTCGTGCTGCGGATGATGGGCATCGAGCCGAAGGACGAGGTCACCAGCGCCTTCACCCGCAACGAGGTCGCGGCGATGGTGAGCGAGTCCCGCGAGGGCGGACTGCTCGAGGACAACGACGAGGCGCTGCTGCTGGGCGCCCTGCGCTTCGAGGCCCGCTCGGTCGCGAACCTGGTCATCCCGCTCGAGAAGGTCTCGACCCTGCCCGAGGGCGCCACCGCCGCCCAGGCGGAGGCCGCGGCCGTCGAGGGCTACTCCCGCTTCCCCGTGAAGGCGGCCGACGGGCGCCTGACCGGCTACGTCCACATCAAGGACCTGCTCGACGCCGTCCAGGCCACGCGCGACGCGCCGATCCCCGCGGAGCGGATCCGGGCGCTGCCCCGGATCGGCGGCGACCAGCCGCTGCGCGACGCGCTCGCCGAGATGCAGGGCTCCGGCGCGCACCTCGGTGCGGCGACCGGTCCCGGCGGCGAGGTGATCGGCGTGGTCACCCTCGAGGACATGCTCGAGGAGCTCGTGGGCCAGATCCGGGACGACTCGCGCGCGTACGCCTGAGGACGGGCCCGACAATGGGGTCATGACGACCCCCGCCATCGGCCCTGACGAGAACCTGTGGACGGCCGCGGTGCGGCGCAATCCTGAGCACGCGGCCGGCTACGCCGCACGCTGGAAGCGCCTCGCCGCGGCCGGACAGGACCTGGACGGCGAGGCGCGGCTGGTCGACGCCATGGCGCGGCGCGGCTCGCGGATCCTCGATGCCGGGTGCGGCACGGGGCGGGTCGGCGGGTATCTGGCGCGGGCCGGGCACCTCGTCGTCGGCGTCGACCTCGATCCGCACCTGATCGAGGTGGCGCGCGCCGAGCAGCCGGATGGGCGCTGGGAGGTGGGGAACCTCGCCGCACTGGATCTGAGGGACGACGACGGCAATCCGACGCTGTTCGACCTCGCGGTGTGCGCCGGGAACGTGCTGACCTTCCTCGCGGGGGCGGAGCGCCGGCCGGCGCTCACGGCGCTGGCCGCGCATCTCGCGCCGGAAGGTCGCCTGGTGGTCGGGTTCGGGCTCGACCGCGGCTACGCGATCGAGGACTTCACGGCCGACGCCGCCGCGGCCGGACTCGAGCTCGCCCAGCGCTTCTCCACCTGGGACCTCCGCCCCGCCGCGGACGACTTCCTGGTGGGGGTGCTCGAGAGGGTCTGACCACCGGGGACGGTCGTGCACGATCACGCTCGTGTGCGCGCTCACCTCGGCGATCTCGCGCAGCGAGGAGGTGAGCCGCGCCACCTTCGTGGTCGGGAGCACGCGGCGACGGCGCTCGCGGTTACGGTGGCCCCAGCACACCGACGTGTCCCCGGCCCCGGCCGGGCCCACCGCAAGGGGCGCCGAATGAACGCATCGCTTCCGATCCCCCCGCCGCTGCCCGCCGCGGCGCGGACCGCCTCCGCGAGCCCCCGCCCGCGCCCCGCCGCGGAGCGTCCCACCGCCGATGCGGTCCCCGTCTTCTTCATCTCCGACTCCACCGGCATCAGCGCCGAGACCATGGGCAACGCGCTGCTGCTGCAGTTCCCGTCGGTCCCCTTCGAACGTCGGCTGATCCCCTTCCTCCGCACCGTCGAGGAGGCTCGGGAGGTGCGCGAGGACCTCGACGCGGCGATGGACGGCGAGATCGCGCCGCTGGTGTTCCTCACCGTCGTCGACGAGTCGGTGCGCCAGGAGCTGCTGCGCACCCGTGCACCCGTGATCGACTTCGTCAGCGGCCACCTCGCCCAGCTCGAGGCGCGGCTCGGCGTCACCGGCGACCACGCCCCCGCCCGGCTCCACGGTGTCGGCGACTCCCGCCGCTACAACCGCCGCATGCAGGCGGTCGAGTTCGCGATCGAGCACGACGACGGGCAGTCCGTGCGCGCGATCGAGAAGGCCGACGTCATCCTCATCGCGCCGTCCCGCTGCGGGAAGACCCCCACCTCGATGTACCTCGCGCTGATGCACGGGATCTTCGTGGCGAACTACCCGCTGGTGGACGAGGACCTCGCCGGCGAGGTTCTGCCCGGCTCGATCTCCTCCGTCGCGGACCGCTGCTTCGGCCTGCTGACCTCGCCGGAGCGGCTGACCGCCGTGCGCTCCGAGCGCCGCGCCTCCTCCCGCTACGCCTCCCTCGAGCAGACCCGCTGGGAGCTGTCGAGAGCCCGCCGCGTGTACGACACGCACGGCATCGACTTCGTCGACTCCTCCAGCAAGTCGGTCGAGGAGATGTCCACCCTGATCCTCCAGTCCCTGGCTCGCCGCGGCACCACCGCCCGGTGAGCGTCCCCACCCCGAAGGAGCAGCAATGACGCAGAGCATCCGTTGGTTCTCCGAGCTCGGCATGTCCGATCTCGAGCAGGTCGGAGGCAAGAACGCCTCCCTGGGCGAGATGGTCTCGAACCTCTCCGCCCTCGGCGTCGCGGTGCCCGACGGCTTCGCGACCACCGCCGACGCGTATCGCGAGTTCCTCGGCGCGACGGGTCTGGCGGAGCGGATCGATCAGCGGCTGCAGGGTCTGGACACCGACGACATGATCGCGCTCGCCGAGGCGGGCCGCGAGATCCGGGCGCTGGTCATCGAGCAGCCCTTCCCCTCCGTCCTCGAGGAGGAGATCCGCGAGGCGTACTCGACGCTCGCCGCCGGCAGCGGCGAGGAGGCGTCCTTCGCGGTGCGCTCCTCCGCGACCGCCGAGGACCTGCCGGATGCGTCCTTCGCCGGGCAGCAGGAGACCTTCCTGAACGTGCGCGGCATCGACGACGTGCTGCTCGCGATCCGGGAGGTGTTCGCCTCGCTCTACAACGACCGGGCGATCGCCTACCGCGTCCACCACGACTTCGAGCACGCCGCGGTCGCGCTCAGCGCCGGCGTGCAGAAGATGGTCCGCTCCGACATCGGCTCCTCCGGCGTCATGTTCACCGTCGACACCGAGTCCGGCTTCGACCAGGCCGTGTTCATCACCTCCGCCTTCGGGCTCGGCGAGGGCGTGGTCCAGGGCGCGGTCAACCCCGACGAGTTCTACGTCCACAAGCCCGGGCTGCGCGAGGGCCGGCCCGCGATCCTCAAGCGACAGGTGGGCGAGAAGGCCACCAAGATGATCTACACGACCGACACGGCCGTCGGCCGCACCACCGCCTTCGTCGACGTCGACCCTGCCGAGCGGGTGCGGCTGTCCCTGACCGACGAGCAGGTCACCGAGCTCGCGACCCAGGCGCTGGTCATCGAGGAGCACTACGGCCGAGCGATGGACATCGAATGGGGCCTCGACGGGGCCGACGGGAAGCTGTACATCCTCCAGGCCCGCCCCGAGACCGTGCAGTCCCGCGCCGGGAACACCGTGGAGAAGTACCTCCTGGCCTCCCGCGGCCCCGTCCGGGTCGAGGGCCGCGCGATCGGCGCCCGGATCGGTGCCGGCCCCGTCCGGGTGCTCGACACGATCGACCGCATGCACGAGTTCCAGCCCGGCGAGGTGCTCGTCGCGGACATGACCGACCCCGACTGGGAGCCGATCATGAAGCGCGCCAGCGCCATCGTCACCGACCGCGGCGGCCGCACCTGCCACGCCGCGATCATCGCCCGCGAGCTGGGGATCCCGGCCGTGGTCGGCACCGGCACCGCCTCCCGGGACCTGGCCGACGGCGACGAGGTGACCGTCTCCGCCGCCGAGGGCGACACCGGCTACGTGTACGAGGGGATCCTCGACTACTCGGTCTCCTCCTCCGAGGTCGATTCCATGCCTGCGCTGCCCACGAAGATCATGATGAACGTCGGCAACCCCGAGCAGGCGTTCTCCTTCTCCCGGCTGCCGAACGCGGGGGTGGGTCTGGCGCGGCTGGAGTTCATCGTGAACCGCCAGATCGGCATCCACCCGCGCGCCCTGCTCGAGCTGGACCGGCTGGAGAAGGACGAGCCGGAGATCGCCGCGCAGGTGGCGGAGCAGATCAGCGCCTACGAGGGGCCGCGCGAGTTCTTCGTCCAGCGCGTCGCCGAGGGCGTGGCGACCATCGCCGCGGCCTTCCACCCCGAGCCGGTGATCGTGCGGATGAGCGACTTCAAGTCCAACGAGTACGCGAACCTCCTGGCCGGCACGCTGTTCGAGCCGGAGGAGGAGAACCCGATGATCGGCTACCGCGGCGCCTCGCGGTACCTCTCGGAGGACTTCGCCGACTGCTTCGCGATGGAGTGCGAGGCGCTGCGATACGTGCGCGAGGACATGGGGCTGACCAACGTGAAGCTCATGATCCCCTTCGTGCGCACCCCCGCCGAGGGCAAGGGCGTGATCGACCTGCTCGCGAGCCACGGGCTGGTGCGCGGGGAGAACGGGCTCGAGGTGATCATGATGTGCGAGATCCCCTCGAACGCCGCGGTGCCGGAGCTGTTCCTCGAGCACTTCGACGGCTTCTCGATCGGCTCGAACGACATGACCCAGCTGACGCTGGGCCTCGACCGCGACTCGGCGCTGGTCGCGGACGCCTTCGACGAGCGGGACCCGGCGGTGAAGTTCATGCTGGGCCGTGCGATCGAGGCGTGCCGGGCGGCGGGGAAGTACGTCGGCATCTGCGGGCAGGGCCCGTCGGACCATCCGGACCTCGCCGAATGGCTGCTCGAACAGGGCATCGCCTCGATGTCCCTGAACCCGGACACGGTGGTGGACACGTGGCTGCGGCTCGCGAAGCTGAGCGGCGGACAGGGCGGCGGCGAGGTGGGCTGACGCTCTGACGCGTCGCGAGCTCCCCCGGCGATCCGTCGCGCGGGGAGCTCGCGGCATGGTGGGCTAGGAGCGTTGCCGGGCGCGGTCGGGCCCTGCTCCGTCAGACCGCTCCGTCAGGCTCGGTCCTCGTCCTTCATCACCGGCATCTCGCCGGTGCGGGTGGCGTGGCTGCCGCCGCTGGGCTGCGAGGTGACGGTGGTGAGCAGGAAGGCACAGTCCTCGAGCGCCTCGACGGCGTGGCGGAAGTGGGTGAGCGCGTCGAGGTCGCCGGCGCGCAGCTCCGCCTCCTCCTGACCGGTCACGCGCACGCTGCCGCGCACCACCTGGATCGACGCGGCGGGCGGGGAGTTGTGCTCGGGCAGACGCACGCCGCGGCGCAGCGCGATGACGCTCTGGCGCAGCGGACCGTCGCTCACCAGGACCTCCGCGTGGCGTCCGTTCTCGGCGGTGCGGGCCATGGTCATGGCCTTGGTGATCGCGTCGGGCAGGGCGGGCATGGGGTCCTCCTCCTCAGGAGCGGCGTCGGTCCCTTCCCAGTATCTCGCGGGGGTCGGGGTGCCGCTGTGGAACGGGGGAAGTCGGGCCAGGTGATCGGCCGGGCGCGGCCCGAGGGCCGCTGGTCGTGACCGACGGCGGAACGGGGTGCCGGGAGCGAGCAGCGGTGTTGTCGAAGAAATCGGCGTACGTGATGTACGTGATGTACGTGCTTTTCTGCAGCAGCCCTGCTGGTCGCTGCGGTCGCCGGTGCCGTTGTCGTCCCGTGGGGACCGGGAGAGCGTCGGCACGGGCCGTGTCAGCTGGTCGCGAGACCCGCGGCGGCTTCCTTGGCGAGGTCGAGCATGGTGCGCTCGCTGATGCCGAGCACGCGGGCCGCCGCGGCGACGTCGCGGAACTCGGGCTCGCGACGCACGACGGCGCCGTCCTGGTCGCGGGCGATCTTCACGGCGATGCGCTGGCCGCGCACCTCGACCTCGGCGAACTCGCGGGTGCGGACGATCCGCTCGACCCGGTGCATCCGCACGCCGAGGGTGCCGGTGCGGTCCATGAGCAGGGCCGCGGCGGGGCCTTCGGAGCCCTCGCGGACCAGGGCGTGGATGGTCACCGCAGGGCGGCCGTGCTTCATCGAGATCGGGACGAGCCAGGCGTCCAGAGCGCCCGCGTCCAGCAGCTCCTCGAGGACGCGAGGCCAGAGACGAGGGTCGAGGTCGTCGACGTTCGCCTCGAGCTGGAGGGCGGAGGTGGGGGTGGCGTGGGCGTCGGGCGGGAGATCGTCGGCGGGCAGCTCGTTCGCGGCGAGGGTGCTGGGGGCGGGGGCGAGGTCTGATGCCGCGGGATCGGCCGAGCCGGGATCGGTCGAGGCGGGATCGGTCGCCCGCGGCGCCGTGGACCGGGGGGCGGTCGTCGGGAGTGCGAGGGATGGCCGCCCGGCGGCGTGCGGCTCGGGGGTGAACGGGCGGCCGACGAGGACCCGGACGACGTTCGGGCGGCCCGGGGTGTCCTTGGTGCCGGCGCCGACGCCGAGCGCTTCGGTGGCGATCATCGGCTGGGGGCCGGCAGTCGCGGCGAGGCCGCGCAGGAGGGCGACGCCGGTGGGCGTCGCGAGCTCGCCGATGCCGGGGGCGACACCGGCCGGGACGCGCCGGCCGCCGTGCTCGTGCGGACCGCCCTGGGCGTGGGCGGGCAGCGCTGCGTCCGAGTCGGGGACGGGGACCGCGTCGTGGGAATGGGGATGGTCGTGCGCGTGGTCGTGGCTGTGGGAGTGCGCGTGCCCGCGCGGGGGGAGGATCTCGCCGGCGACCGTCGGCCAGCCGAGGGCGAGGCGGGCGACCGCGGGGACCGGGACGGGGATGTCGCCGTGCGCGGCGCGGATCCGGCCCGAGCCGACGGCGAGCACGCTGCCCGTCGCCTCCTCGACGCCGAGCTGACGCCACGCCTCGCAGGCCCCGATCACGTCGGCCAGGGAGTCCAGCGCCCCGACCTCGTGGAAGTGGACCTCGTCGGCCGGGACCCCGTGGGTCGCGCCCTCCGCCTCGGCGAGGCGGCCGAAGACCGCCAGCGCCAGGTCGATCGTGCGCTCGGGGACGTCGTCGCGGCCCCGCGCCTCTTCGAGCAGGTCCCGGATCGAGGCCCAGGTGCGGTGCGGCGGGTCGTCGACCAGCACCTCCACGTCGACCTTCACCGCGCGCTGCCCGCCGCGGTCCACGTCGGTGCGGACGAAGCGCACTGAGTCCGGGACCAGGGCGTCGAGCACCTGCTGGACGCGCGCGAGGTCCGCGCCGGCGTCGACGAGCGCGGCCAGCAGCATGTCGCCGGCGATCCCGGCGGTCGCGTCGACATAGGCGGTGCGGGGGGTGGCGGGATCCATGACCGGATCGTATCGGCACCGCCTCCTCGGACCACCACGACGACGAGCCCCGGATCGGGCAGAATGCGGGGATGACCTCCGCTTCCGCTCCCGCGCCGCGTGCCCGGCTCGACGACCTCGTCGCGGGCACGACGCTGCAGTTCGGCCGCTTCGCGCGGGAGATCCGGGCGGAGCGGCCCGAGGAGGTGCGGCTCGCGCTCGCCGAGATCGAGCAGGCCGTCGCCGACGGGGCCTGGGCAGTGGTGATGATCGCCTACGAGGCCGCCGCCGGGCTCGACCCCGACGCACAGGTCCACACCGGGCAGGACGGACTGCCGCTGGTGTGGGCGGGGATCGCGGGGGCCCCGGACCCCGACCCCGCCCCGCTCACCCCCGCGGGCGGGTACGCGCTCGAGGCCTGGCAGCCCGACTGGACCCGGGCCGAGCACGCCGAGGCGATCGCGGCCGTGCGGGCGGCGATCGCCGAGGGCGACACCTACCAGACGAACCTCACCACCAGGCTCCGCTCGCGCCTCGTCGGCGACCCCTACGGCCTCTACGGCGACCTCGCCCACCGTCAGCGCGGCGCCCACCACGCCTATCTCGAACTCGGCCGCCACACGGTCGTCTCGGCGAGCCCCGAGACCTTCCTGACCTGGGACGGGAACGAGATCATGACCGCGCCGATGAAGGGCACTGCCCCGCGCACCGGCGATCCCGCGACGGACGAGGCGGCGCGGGCGATGCTCGCGACGGGGGAGAAGGACCGCGCCGAGAACGTCATGATCGTGGACCTGCTGCGCAACGACATGGCCCGGATCAGCGAGCCCGGCAGCGTCGAGGTCACCGAGCTGCTCGGCGTCGAGGAGTACCCGACCCTGTTCCAGCTCGTCTCCCGCCTGCGCTCCCGGCCCCTGCCCGGCACCGGGCTCGTGGGCGTGCTCGGCGCGATGTTCCCCTGTGGCTCGATCACCGGCGCCCCGAAGCTCTCCACGATGGAGCTGATCACCCGCCTCGAGGACACCCCGCGCGGCGTGTACTGCGGCGCGATCGGCGTCATCGCCCCGGGCCGCGAGGGGGAGCACCCGCGGGCGAGCCTCTCCGTCGCGATTCGCACCGTCGTCATCGACCACGAAGCCGGCGGTGCTGCCGTCTACGGCGCGGGCGGCGGCGTGACCTGGGGATCCACGGCCGACGGGGAGTACGACGAGCTGCTGGTCAAGGCCGCCGTGCTGCCGACGGGGCAGCGCGAGCCCTTCGCGCTGCTGGAGACCTTCGCCGTGAGGGACGGCCGTGCGCAGCACCTCGAGACCCATCTCGAGCGACTGCGCGGCTCGGCCGAGCGCTTCGGGATCGGGATCGACGAGGAGGCGCTGCAGGCCGCGCTCGGGCAGGTCGCCGCACTCGAGGGCGAGCAGCTGGTGCGGCTGCGGCTGCGGCGCGACGGGAGCGTTTTCGCCGAGCCCCGCCCGCTCACTCCCGCGCCGGAGCCGGTGCGGCTCGCGGTCGACACGGTGCCGACGGTCTTCCCCGCCGGGCTCAGCGCGCACAAGACCACGGTGCGCGATCACTTCGACGCGGCGCGTGGACGTCACCCGGAGGCCGATGACGTCATCCTCCGCGGGGCTCACGGCCGGCTGGTCGAGACCACCATCGCGAGCCTCGCCCTGCGCCTGGACGGCACCTGGTGCACCCCGCCGCTCGAGGACGGCTGTCTCGACGGGGTGGGGCGACGCCTCGCGCTCGAGGGCGGGGAGCTCGTGGAGCGGGAGCTGACTGCCTCCGACCTGGAGAGGGCGGAGGAGATCGCGGTGATCAGCTCCGCGCGCGGGTGGCGTCGGGCGGTGCTGCACGGCTGAGGCGGGCGGTCGACCGCCTGCTGGCGCGCCGTCGGCCGGGCCGCTGAAGGACCGCTCGCCGCGCGGGCGGCCGGTGCGTCGGACTCCTGCCGGTCGCCTGCCTGCTCGCCCGCCGCTTGTCCATGGGGAGTCCTCCCCATTCCCACCCCCGTCGGCCGCGCCTAGCGTGCGCGGAGGAGTGGTGTGACGACGGGCGAGGGGGACGGTCATGGGGAATCGGGAAGAGCCGGGGCAGGTGAGGACGCCAGGGGCGGGGCCGCGGGTGACCGCGCTGCCCGGGCCCTCGCGACTGGTGCGGATCAGCGAGGGGGCCTTCGCCCGGGTGCGTGAGCTCGCGCTCGAGGAGGAGCCCTCCCCTGAGCTCACCGAGGAGCAGGTCGTCGAGCTCGAGCTCGCCGGGCTCCTCGTCGACTCCCCGGACGACGAGGACGCGCTCGTCCTCGACCAGCACTGGGAGCAGCTGCTGCGCAGCGGGCTGCGCTCGCCGGTCGGCGCCGAGCTCGTCTGCGTCGACGGCGACCGCGGCTGGACCACCACGCTGCGGATCGCCGGACGATTCGTGCTGGTCATCGACCAGGAGCACGAGGTCGGCGCCGACGAGACGACGATGCGGCTCGGCCGACGCTCCAACGCCGTGCTGCTGGGCCTGGCGACCATCGAGCACCTCGGCGCGCTCGTGCGGGCCCTCGTGCCGCAGCGCCCCGCCTTCACCGACGCGGAGCCCGCCCCCGCCCCGGAGCACCTCGCCGACGCCCCGTCGATCGCGCAGGTGCAGATGGTCGTCGTCTCCTCCCCGACCCCGGAGGAGACCACCGTCGGCGGCGGCTCCTGGTACGCGCTCGGACAGCACGGCGAGCAGCTCGCCGTGCTGGTCCCCGGCGAGGACGGCGCCGAGGTGCGCGAGGCCGCCCCGGGCTCCCTCGCGGACGCGCTGTGCGCGAAGGTGATCGGCGCGCTCGACCACGTCACCGCCCACGCCGCGGCGAGGGCCGCCTGATGAGCTTCCAGGGCATGGACACCGAGCAGGTCACGGGACATGCCGAGGCGCTCGCCCGGGCGGCGCAGCGCCTCGAGGGGCTGCTCGGCGAGCTCGACGGCAGCGTCCGGTCGGTCGCCTGGGTCGGCCCGGACGCCGACGCCTTCCGCGAGCAGTGGGGGAGCACCCGTCGCGAGGGCGAGTCGCTCGTGATGCCCGGGCTCGAGGACCGCTCCCGCGAGCTGCAGCAGCACGTCGAGGAGCAGGACCGCGCCTCCGAGGACGGCGGCTGGTTCGGCGACATGATGGACTGGCTGGGGGACGCCGCCGGCGACGTCGTCGACGTGGTCGGCGACGGCATGGACTGGCTGGGCGACCGCATCTCCGACGGCGCGGACTGGGCCGGCGACCGGATCGGCGAGGGCCTGGACTGGCTCGGGGACCGCGTCCAGGACGGGAAGGACCTGGTCAGCACCGCGATCGACGCCGTGCGGGACTTCGAATGGCCGCGGGTCACGGAACTGCTGGTCGACGGAGCGACCGGGCTCATCCGCGGCACCGGCGCTGCCATCGAGGCTCTCACCGGGATCGACCTGAAGCTCGCCGACGACGGCACCGGCTACGCGGACGCGCCGGTCCCCGTCACCGGTGAGGACTCCGGCCTCGTGCCCCCGAGCGACCTCTCCCAGATCATCGCGAACACCCAGCAGACCTACGGCGACAAGGAGACCGGCGAGGTCTCGATGAGCGTGGTCGGCAACCCGCCCACCGGCGTGATCGTCAACATCCCCGGCACGGAGCAGTGGGGGCTGAGCGCCGGGGACAACCCGATGGACCTCACCGGCAATGCGCTGCAGGCGGGCTCCGGCGGCTGGTCCGCCGGCTCCCAGGCGACGGCCGACGCGATCGCGCAGCTCTATGCGCAGAACAACATCCCGCCCGACACCCCGCTGATGCTGAACGGCCACTCGCAGGGCGGCATGATCGCCTCGAGCCTCGCCGCGAACGAGGACTTCGCCTCGCAGTACAACCTCACCAACGTCATGACCTACGGCTCGCCGGTGGACAACTACTCGGTCCCCTCCTCCGTGAACCAGCTGAACCTCCAGCACGGCGGTGACGCGGTGCCCAGGATCGACCTCGGCGGACTCGCCCTGGGCCCGGGCGGCGGCGGAAGCGACGGGGCCACGAACATCACCCTCGACAGCCCGAGCTGGAACCCGCTGACCAACCACAGCGGCGGCGAGTACCAGAACTCCGTCCAGACCCAGCTGCAGGACCCGGACTCGGCGCTCTCCCAGTACAGCCAGGACCCGAGCCTCGCCCCCTTCCTCACCGGCGACCCCGGGAACGTGCAGCACTACCGCTCGGGCGTGCACCGCGAGAACTGAGGCGTCGCGAGGTGACGGTGGGGGATGATGGGCCGATGAGAGGCGTCGGCCGCAGAGGAGTGCTGGTGGGGATCGTGGGAAGCCTGCTCGCCGCCTGCGGGCTCGGCGGGCGCAGCGACGTCGGCGCCGTGCAGGACGCGCTGCGCACCGCCGTCGAGGCGCTGCCCGAGCACCGCGGCGGGCTCGTGCAGTTCCAGGACTCCACCAACGCCGGCACCACGATCGGCGGGGTGCTCGTGCTGGCGGGCGAGGACCGGGCCGGCGTCGAGCAGTCCCTGCGCACGGTGCTGGGGACCGTCTCCCGGACCTACCGCGAGCAGCCCGGGGTGCGACGGGCCTTCGTGCGGATCGAGGCACATCCCGAGGGCGACGCCGCGACGAGGGTGCTCGCCGCCGACGTGGTCGAGCCGGCCTCGGGCGCGAACGTCACCACCGACGACCTCGAGGCGCAGCTCGGCCGCTGATCGCTCTGCTCAGCGCGCGACGTCGAGCTGACCGACCCAGGAGATCGGGGAGACCCGGCCCTCCTCGAGCTGGTACTGGCAGCCGACGATCCCGAGCCTGCCCTCGGCGACCGCGTCGGAGATGACGGTGGACTGGCGCATGAGGGCGTTGACCGTCTCGTCGAGGTGGCGACGGCCCACGGCGTCCACGTCGATCAGCGTCGGCTCGACGTAGGGGCTGACCTGCTGGGTCGCGAACCACTCCTGCTGCACGGCCGGGCGGATCTCCTCGAGCTCCTTGCGGATCGCGGGGGTGACCTCGCTGGGGTTCGCGGTGGTCTGGTCGATCGCGGCCTTCACCGCGCCGCAGGAGCCGTGGGCGAGCACCACGATGACGGCGACGCCGAGCTCCGCGACCGCGAACTCCATGGTCGCGACCGTGTTCTCGTTCGCGATCTGGCCGATGTTGCGCACCACGAAGAGATCGCCCAGGCCGCAGTCGAAGAGGATCTCCGCCGCGACGCGCGAGTCGGAGCAGCCCAGGAACGCCGCGTTCGGCGCCTGCGCCCCGGTCAGCTCGGAGCGACGGGCCGCGTTCTGCTGCGGGTGGCGCAGCTCCCCGGCCATGAACCTCTCGTTCCCCTCGGCGAGGGCATCCCAGGCCTGCTGGACGGTGACGCGGGGAGTAGTCATGGGGGCGATCCTTCGTGGTGGGGTCCGCCGGGCGGGTCCGCTCGGCGCAGGGGCGCGACCTCGCGGGCTCACGCCCCGCCGCAGGATACTCCCGCGTCCGCTCCGGCTCCGTGGCGTCCGCCGTGAGGGCGTCGCCTCAGGCCTCGTGCAGCGGCGGGAGCTCGTCGGCGGTGGTGGGATAGCTCGGCTGGGCGCCCGCGCCGGTCGCGGCGAAGGCGCCGACGCGGGAGGCGAGGCGGGCGGCGGTGGCGAGATCGTCGCCGCGGGCGAGACCGAGCGCGAGCGCGCCGATGAAGGCGTCGCCGGAGCCGGTGGTGTCCACCGCCTCGACCGGAGCGGGCGGGATGCGGCGCACGCCGCCCTGGTCGGCGACCAGCGAGCCGCCGGCGCCGAGGGTGAGGACGGCCGAGGGGATCCCCGCCGCGCGCAGGGCGGCGACGACGGCCTCGGGATCCTCGGGGGCCTCCTGGCCGGGGGCGAGCTGGGCAAGGACGAGCCCGGCCTCGTGCTGGTTCACGACCAGCGGGTCCGAGGCGCGCAGCACTGCCGGATCCAGCTCCATCACCGGTGCGGGGTTGTGGAGGAACCTCCCCGCGACCAGCGCGGGCAGCGCCTCGATGCCGTCCCGCGGGATCTCCCCCTGGCACACGACGATGCGCGCTGCGGAGATGACCTCGGCCGCGGCCCGCACTCGGGCGGCGTCCATGGCGTCGTTCGCGCCCGCGATGACGACGATCGAGTTCTCGCCGTCCTCCGCGACCGTCACGATCGCCAGTCCCGTCGGCCCCTCGATCTCCGCGACATGGCCGAGGTCGACGCCGGCCTCGCGCAGCGCGGACAGCGCCACCTCGGCCTGGACGTCGGAGCCGACGGCGCCCACCATCGCGACCCGTGCGCCGAGGCGCGCGGCGGCGACGGCCTGGTTCGCGCCCTTGCCGCCGGGGAGCATCTGCCCGCCCGTGCCGTGCAGGGTCTCCCCGGGCCGAGGGTGGCGCTGCACCTGCGCGAGGAGATCGACGTTCACGGAGCCGACGACGACGATCGTGCCGTCGGGCGAGGAGGCGGTCGCAGCGGTCATGACGGGAAGCCTACGGTCAGGAGGCGTGATCCACGCAGGTCCTCGCCGTCGGCCGGACCTCGAGGCGGGCGCGCGGGATCGGCCGCCCGCACACCTCGCAGATGCCGTAGCTGCCGTCCTCGAGCCGCTGCTCGGCGGCGTCGAGATCGACGAGGTGCTGCTCGGCACCGGCCAGCAGGGCCTCGGTGCGGGAGCGGTCCACAGCGGTGGTCTGCCCCTCGGGGTCGTGCTCGTCGTCGGTCGAGGTCAGCGCCATCCCGTCGAGGATCGCGGCGTAGTCGCGGCGGAGCGCCTCGATCCGCTCGTGGGTGCGGGTGCGTTCGGCCTCGAGCAGGGCCCGGAGGTCGTCGGAGACCACTCAGCCCTCGCTGCCGGAGATGTTGACCTGCCACACGATGCCGAAGCGGTCGGTGAAGGCGCCGTAGACATCGCCCCACATCTGCTTCTCGAGCGGCATCGTGATCTCGCCGCCCACGGACAGCTTCTCGTAGGCGCTGCGCAGCACCGTCTCGTCATCGCCCATCAGGGAGAGGGTGACGTTGGTGCCGCGGGTGTACCCGCCCATCCCCTCGACCACGTCCGAGGCGTAGAGGCGGATCAGGTCGGTGATTTCGAGCGAGCCGTGCATGATCTTGTCGGCTGCGGGGTCGCCCTCGGGAACGGCCTGGAACTCCCCGAAGGTGGCGAACTGGGGCGTGGCCCCGAGGGCCTCGCCGTAGAACTCGAACGCCTCGCGGGCGTTGCCGCCGAAGTTGAGGTAGGGATGCAGTGCAGCGGGCATGGCGGACGTCCTCCTCGGCGTCGGCGCCGGCTCGATGCCGGGCGCTCGGGGAGAGCGTAGGCCCGGGGGCCGACAGTCCACCAGGGGCGATGCGACGGACAGCCCGTGACCTGCGGTCTCCCCCTGCGTACGCTCGTCCGCGTGACCTCCTCGCCCACGATCTCCCTGCGTCGACGCCGCTTCGCGCTCTACGCCCTGTTCCTGCTGCCGGGCCTGAGCATGTCCGCGTGGGTCACCCGCACGCCCGCGGTGCGGGACCTGCTGGACGCCTCCACTGCGCAGATGGGGCTGGTGCTCTTCGGCCTCTCGATCGGGTCGATGCTGGGGATCCTCTCCTCCGGACCGCTCGTGATGCGGCTCGGCACCCGTCCCGTGGTCCTCGCGGGGTCGACGCTGGTGGTCGTCGCACTGCCCACGATCGCGCTCGGCGCCTCGATGGGACAGCCGCTCCTCACCGCCTTCGGCCTCGCGCTGTTCGGCGGCGGCATGGGCGGCGGCGAGGTCGCCATGAACGTCGAGGGCGCCGAGGTCGAGAGGCTCGGCGGGCGCTCCTTCCTCCCCTCCCTGCACGGCTGCTTCAGCCTCGGCACCGTGATCGGCGCGGTGCTCGGCATGCTCGCCAACGGCGCGGGCTTCCCGGTGGTGCCTCATCTCGTCGCCACCGCCGTGGTCGGCGCGGGGCTTCTGCTCTGGGCGATGGGCGCGATCCCGACCGGGACCGGGAGGGTCACCGCCGCCGAGCGCGCCGCGCAGGCGGCGACGCCGCGGCCCGCGATCTGGAAGGACCTGCGGCTGGTGTGCATCGGCGGGGTCGTGCTCGCCATGGCGCTCGCCGAGGGCACCGCCAACGACTGGCTGCCGCTGCTCATGGTCGACGGGCACGGCTTCGGCGCGACCATGGGCTCGCTCGTGTTCGCCCTGTTCGCGGCCTCGATGACCATCGGCCGCTTCTCCGGCGGGCCGATCGTGGAGCGCGTCGGCCGCTCCCGCGTGCTCCTGGTCAGCGCCCTGTTCGCCGCGACCGGCCTCGCGCTCATCGCCTACGTGGACAGCCAGGTCGTGGCCGTCGGCGCCGTCGTGCTCTGGGGCCTCGGCGCCTCCCTCGGCTTCCCCCTCGCGCTCTCCGCCGCCGGGGACTCCGGCCCGAACCCCGCCGCGCGCGTCGCCCTCGCCTCGGTGATCGGCTATCTCGCCTTCCTCGTCGGCCCGCCGACGCTCGGGTTCCTCGGCGAGGAGATCGGTCTGCGCGGCGCGCTCGTCGTCCCCCTCGCGGTCGCGCTCCTCGCGGCGGTGCTCAGCCCCGCCACCGCGACGCGCAGGCCGACGGCGGAGGAGCAGCTGGGGACGGCGGAAGCAGGGGGAGGGCCCGCGGCGTCTGTTCTGTGAGGTGATCGGGCCGTGTTCCTCGGCGGCGCCGCGCTCAGACGTGCAGCATTCGGGCCGTTTCACGCGCGTGCACGTGGGGGCTCTCCATCTGGATGGTCGCGTGCTCGAAGGCGACGGGGAAGTGGGTGCGCACGCACTCGTGGACCTCCTCGAGGATCTCCATCGCATGCGACGAGCCGAAGCACTCCTCGGCCACCACCACGTGCGCGGAGAGGATCGGCAGGCTGCTGCCGACGTTGGAGGCGTGCAGGTCGTGGACGTCCCGGACGTGCTCGAGGGCCAGCAGGTGCTCGCGCACCTCGTCGAGGTCCACACCCTCGGGGGTGTACTCCATGAGGATCCGCAGGGTGTCGCGCAGGATCCGCACCGCGCGCGGCACGATCAGCGCCGCGATGAACAGACCTGCGAGCGCGTCGGCCTGCTGGAAGCCGGTGTACCGGATGACGAGCGCCGCGACGATCACGCCGAGGGAGCCGAGTGCGTCGTTCGCGACCTCGAGGAAGGCCGCCTTCATGTTCAGGCTCGTGTCCTTGCCGCCGACGAGCACGAGGATCGCCACCAGGTTCACCGCGAGCCCGACCGCGCCGAAGACGAGCAGCTCCGTCGAGGCGATCTCGGGCGGGGAGGCGAGGCGGCGCAGCCCCTCGATCGCGGTGTAGGTGCCGACGACGATCAGCAGCGTCGCCTGGGCCAGCGCCGCGAGCACCTCGATCCGGGCGAAGCCCCAGGTGCGGGTGGGACTCGCGGGACGCAGCAGCATCGTCGCCGCGATCAGTGCGACCAGCAGGCCGGAGGCGTCCACGAGCGCGTGCGCGGTGTCGGTGAGCAGGGCGAGGGAGCCCGTGACCACGCTGCCGACCGCCTGCGCGAGGACGATCAGCGCCGTCAGCCCGAAGGCGATCGCGAGGCGGGTGCGGCCGGTCGTCGGGGAGGCGTGGCTGTGGCCGTGGCCGTGGCCGTGGGTGTGCGAGGCGGTCATCGCGGACTCTCCTCGTCGGCCGGACCGCCGCCGACGCGCGGGTCGTGCAGGTGCTCGTGGATCGTCGGCGCCGCGCCCGCGCCGGAGAGCATCGTCGCGGCCATGGCGAGCAGGGAGCGCAGCTGCTCCGCGTCCGACAGGGAGAACCAGGAGGCGCGGCCCTCGCTGCGGGAGCGGATCAGTCCGCAGTCCCGCAGGCAGGCGAGGTGCTTGCTGACCGTGGACTGGGCCAGGTGCAGGTGGTCGACGAGATCCCGCACCCGGTGCTCGCCCGTGGAGAGGTGCTGGAGCAGCGTGAGCCGGGTCGGCTCGGCCAGCGCGTGGAAGAGCGCGGCCTGGGACTCGTCCACGTCGAAGAGAGGGGGAGAGGATTCCATCGGCATCGCCATGCGGCGATCATATCGATGTATGGCGATGATTTGGAGGGGCGCTGGATGGGGGTGCTCGTGGCGACTTCCGTGTACGTCATGTGCTTCATGTACGTGATGTACGTGGATTTCTTCGGCGACTCCCCGGTTCGGAGGCGGACGGTCGGCGTTCGGTGGGGAGTGGTGGGTGACGCCGGGCCGCCACCCTTGGCCAATACCCCCTAGGGGTATAGGGTCGCGGTATGAGCACACAGCACGAGGGGCACGGACGACAGGACTCCCACGTCGCTCTCGGCGGCGAGGGCGGCGATCGGAGAACGCACCAGCACGAGGGCCGCGGGGGCCACGATGGACATGACGCGCACGTCGGGCGCGACATGGATGCCGGGCATCACGGGAGCGGGGCTCACCACGATCACGGCGGCCACGACATGCACGCCGGGCACGGGGGTCGCGGCGGGCACGGCGATCACGTCGCGCAGTTCCGTCGGATGTTCTGGATCATGCTGGTGCTCGCGGTGCCTGTCGTCGGCCTCTCGCCGATGTTCGCGGACCTGATCGGCTACACGATCCCGGACGTGCCGGGCCTTCGCTGGGTCGCGCCGCTGCTCGGCACCGTCATGTACGTGTGGGGTGGGCGGCCGTTCCTCACCGGCGGACTCTCGGAGCTCCGCTCCCGCGCGCCGGGGATGATGCTGTTGATCAGCCTCGGCATCACCGTCGCGTTCCTGTCCTCCTGGGGCGCGACCCTGGGCCTGCTCCACCACGAGCTCGAGTTCTGGTGGGAGCTCGCGCTGCTGATCGTGATCATGCTGCTCGGGCACTGGATCGAGATGCGCTCCCTCGCGCACACCTCCTCGGCCCTCGACTCCCTCGCCGCGCTCCTGCCCGATGGGGCCGAGCGGATCGAGGGCGACCAGATCGTCACCGTCGCCCCCTCCGAGCTGCGCGAGGGCGATGTCGTGCTGGTCCGCCCCGGCGCCTCGATCCCGGCCGACGGCACCGTCGTCGAGGGCCGCGCCGACGTCGACGAGTCGATGATCACCGGCGAGTCCCGGGCCGCCCCGCGCACCGCCGGGGATCGCGTGGTCGCCGGCACCGTCGCGACCGACTCGAACCTGCGCATCGAGGTCACCGAGACCGGCGAGGGCACGGCGCTCGCCGGCATCCAGCGCCTGGTCTCCGAGGCGCAGAGCTCCTCCTCCCGTGCCCAGCGCATCGCCGACAGGGCCGCCGCCTGGCTGTTCTGGTTCGCGCTCGGCACCGCCGTCATCACCGCGCTCGTCTGGACGCTGCTGGGCATGCCCGACGAAGCCGTCATCCGCACCGTGACCGTGCTGGTCATCGCCTGCCCGCACGCGCTGGGCCTGGCGATCCCGCTGGTCGTCTCGCTCGCCACGGAGCGTGCGGCCCGCGCCGGCGTGCTCGTCACCGACCGCCTCGCTCTCGAGGGCATGCGCACCGTGGACACCGTGCTGTTCGACAAGACCGGCACCCTCACCCGCGGCGAGCCCGAGCTCTCCGAGATCGTCGTCGCCCCCGGCGGCGGGCTCGACGCGCCGACGCTCCTGGGCCTCGCGGCAGCCGCC
>NZ_KV788852.1:0-1411 GCF_001807385.1 Brachybacterium sp. HMSC06H03
CCCCGCCTCGCCGAGCTCGGGCACGCCCTGCCTGAGGTCGCCGCCCCGGTGGCCGCCTACGTGCCGGCCGTCCGGACCGGCTCCCACGTCCACACCTCCGGGCAGCTGCCCTTCGTGGACGGGGCGCTGCCGCGCACCGGCAAGGTCGGCGCCGAGGTCGCGGCCGAGCAGGCCGCCGAGCTCGCCGCGACCTGCTGCCTGAACGCCCTCGCCGCCGTGGAGGCGCTGGTGGGCGACCTCGACCAGGTGGTCAGGATCGTGAAGGTGACTGGCTTCGTCGCCTCCGACCCCTCGTTCACGGGCCAGCCCGCCGTGATCAACGGCGCGAGCACCCTGCTCGGTGAGGTCTTCGGCGAGGCCGGGAGCCATGCCCGCTCCGCCGTGGGCGTGGCCGTGCTGCCCCTGGACGCCCCGGTCGAGCTCGAGCTCGTCGTCGAGCTCTCCCCGTCTCTCGCCCCCACCGCCTGAGCGGGGCCGCGATGGACGAGCATCTCGGGCAGCGGGCTTCCGATGCCCCGGCGGTCGAGCTGATCGTGGTGCGGGCCGACAACCCCGGCCCCATGACGCTGACCGGCACCAACAGCCACGTGCTGCGCGACGAGGGCCAGGTGTGGGTGGTCGACCCCGGCCCGAAGGACCCCGAGCACCTCGCCGAGCTTCTGCTCACCTGCGGCGATGACGTCCGACCGGAGGGCGTCCTGGTCACCCACCGGCACGCGGACCACGCCGCGGGCGCCGCGACCCTCGCCCGGCAGCTCACCGCCCGCAGCGGCCGGGAGGTGCCGCTGTGGGCGGCCGATCAGTCCGCCGTGCCCGGCTCGCGCCCGCTGCCCGCGACGCTGATCGGCGACAACGGGACCGTCGGCCACGTCATCCACCTGCCGGGGCACACCTCCGACTCCGTCGGCGTGCTCGTGGAGGGCGGGCGGATGCTGACCGGCGACACGCTCCTGGGCGGCTCCTCGACGGTGATCGTGCCCGAGCACGGCGGCTCGCTCACCGAGTACCTGCAGTCCCTCGCGATCCTCCACGCCCTCGCCGAGGACGGCCGGATCAGCGCTTTCTTCCCCGGCCACGGCCCGTCCGTCGACTCCCCGCTGGAGGTGCTCGCCGTCCTGGAGGAGACGATCGCCCACCGCGAGGAGCGGATCGATCAGGTGCGGCGCGCCCGCACCGCCGGGGTGCTCACCCTCGACCGGCTGCTGCGCGTGGTCTACGGCCCGGACCTGCCCGAGCAGCTGCAGGACGCAGCCCGCTGGAACCTCCGCGCCACCCTCGACCACCTCGCCCGGGAGCGCTGACCCCGCGCTGCGTCGCTGCGTCGGGTCGCCCCCGCGGCTGCGGACTCCGGGCGCGGCGCCGTCGTCCCGGGTGGTCCGGGCGTTCGAACGGCCCTCCTCCCCGCGCGGGG
>NZ_KV788853.1:0-2382 GCF_001807385.1 Brachybacterium sp. HMSC06H03
CCTCTCCGCCTGCGCGACCTCCGGCGCTCCGGGCGCCGACGCGGGCGGCTCCGACGGCGGCTCCGCCGGGGCCGCGGAGACCAGCCCCGAGAACCCCTTCGGCGTCGCCGGCGGCGAGCTGAAGGCCTTCGTCTTCGACGGCGGCGGCGGGGTGCCCTACCTGGACCTCACCGAGCAGCTGCTCGAGGAGAAGCACCCCGAGCTCGAAGCCGACATCGTGCGCACAGAGGACCTCAGCACCCTCCAGCCCCAGTTCGTGAACGGCACTCCCCCGGATCTCTTCCAGAACTCCGGTGCCGGCGCCCTGGACATCACCTCGCTGACCGCGAACGGCCAGCTCGCCTCGCTCGAGGACCTCATGGCCGCGCCCAGCTGGGACGACCCCGAGATCACCGTGGAGGAGTCCCTGAACCCGGGCGTGCGCGAGGCGGGCACCGTCGACGGCACCCTCGTCGGGCTGAACACCGTCCAGTACGCCTGGGCGCTCTGGCACGACGCCGCCCTCCTCGAGGAGAAGGGCTGGGCGGCGCCGACCACCTGGGACGAGCTGATGTCGCTCTGCGCCGAGATCAAGGCCGACGGGATCTTCCCGTTCGCCTTCACCGGCCAGCACGCGAACTATCCCGACGAAGGCATCCTCCAGCCCCTGGTCGCGAAGATCGGCGGGCAGGAGGGCTGGAAGAACATCGACAATCTCGAGGACGGCGCCTGGCAGCAGGACGCCGTACGCGAGGCCGCCGAGGCGCTGCTCCAGCTGCGCACCGACGAGCTGATCCTCCCCGGCGTCGCCCAGATGACCCACGTCCAGTCGCAGACCGCGTGGCTGAACCACGAGGCGGTGTTCATCCCCGTCGGCGCCTGGCTCGAGAACGAGATGAAGTCCGCGATCCCCGAGGGCTTCCGCATGACCGCCGCGGCGCTGCCCTCCCCGGACCCGGCCCTCGCCGATCTCACCCCGAACAACCCGGGCGCCGGCTGGTTCGTGCCCGAGGGCGCCGCGAACAAGCCCGCCGCCCTCGAGCTGCTGCGCGCGCTGCTGTCGAAGGAGTCGGCGCGGAACTACGCGGAGCTGTCCAACAGCGTGACCATGGTCGCCGGCGCGCACGACGACCAGCAGCTCAGCGACCCGTTCACGACGCTCACCGAGATGATCGAGCGCTCCAACGCGGTCGAGCCCTGGCAGGTCGTGAAGTACCCGACCTGGTACCCGGCGATGGCGGAGGAGACCCGCGCCGCGCTGATCGCGCTGCTGCTGGACGACCTCGATGTCGACGGCTTCCTCACCCGCTGCCAGAAGGCGGCGGACCAGGTCGCCGGTGACGACGCGATCGCGAAGCAGACCCGCTGATGCATCTGCGCGGCAGGTGGTGGCTGATCCTCACCTTCATCACGCCCGGTCTGGTCCTGTACTCGGTGTTCGTCCTGTCGAGCTTCGCGCAGGGGGTGCAGATCTCGTTCACGAACTGGACGGGCTTTACCCCCACGCTCGAGTACGTCGGGCTGGACAACTACGTGCGGATGGCGAGGGACGGGGCGTGGTGGAGGGCGGTGTCGCACAACGCGGTGCTGCTGGTGATCATCCCGGTGGTCACCCTCGGGCTCGCGCTGCTGCTCGCCACGCTGATCACCCGCGGCGGCTCGGGCACGCTCCGGGCCGTCCGCGGGGCGGGCGCCTACCGGGTGCTGTTCTTCTTCCCGCAGGTGGTGCCGGTGGTGATCATCGGCATCATGTTCAGCTACATCTACGCCTCCCGCGGCGGGCTGCTGGACGGCCTGCTGCGCCTGGTGGGCACCGACATCCTCGCGGTCGTGCCGAACGGCCCGCTCGGGAACCCGCGCACGATCCTGCTCGCGATCGCGCTGGCGGCGGTGTGGTCCTCGGTCGGCTTCTACATGGTCCTGTTCCTCTCGGCGATGAGCGGGGTGCCGCAGGAGCTGTACGAGGCGGCGTCGCTGGACGGGGCGGGTAGGCTGCGCAGCTTCGCGCACGTGACCCTGCCGCTGATCTGGTCCCACGCCCAGACCGCGCTGATCTATCTGGCGATCGGCACCCTGGACTCGTACGCGCTGGTCGCCGTGATGTCGATGACCGGTACGGCGGCGGACTCGGGGGCCGACGTCATGTCGACCTACCTCTACCGCACCGCGTTCTCCTTCAACTCCCAGTTCGGCTACGCCTCGGCGATGGGCACCGTGATGATGCTCGCCTCCGTGGCGCTGGCCCTGGTCACTTTCCGCCTCACCAAGCGCGAGGAGCTCGAGTACTGATGGCCCCCTCCCCCGCGACCTCCTCGTCCACACCGGCGCAGCCTCGCGCCGAGGTCAGCTCCGCGCCGGCGAGCCCCGCGCTCGACGACCGGCCGGCGGGCGAGCCCGCCGGGC
>NZ_KV788854.1:0-4091 GCF_001807385.1 Brachybacterium sp. HMSC06H03
CCGTGATGGTCGCGGGCCCTGGCGGCGGGAGCCCGGCGGGGTCGGGCGCCGACGGGAGGCCCGCCGCGCTCAGACGCCGGCCGGGACGACGGGGATCGAGCCGGTGATGGTCTCCTCGTGCTCGCTGAGCACCTGGAGGGTGCGGCGCGAGCGGACCTTCAGCGCGATCAGCGTGGTGACGACCATGGCGAAGCCGGTGCTCGCCAGCACGATCGCGACGACCATCGGCGCTTCGTAGCCGAAGCCCGCGGCGATCACGGCGCCGCCGAGGGTCGCGCCGAGGGCGTTGGCGACGTTGAACGCGGCCTGGTTCATCGAGGCGCCCAGCAGCTCGGAGCGGTGCGCGATGCGGATCATCCAGGTCTGCATCGCGGGGCTCAGCGAGGAGTTCACCAGGTTCGCCGCGAAGAACGCGATGATCAGCGCGGTCAGCGAGGTGTGGGCGACGGCGAAGAGCGCCACGAGCGCGGTGATGTAGAGCGGGAAGCCGATCAGCAGGGTGCCGCGCAGGGAGCGGTCGGTGGTCACGCCGCCCACGACGTTGCCGATCGTCATGCCGAGGCCTGCGGCGGCGAGCACCCACGGCACGGAGCTCTCGGGGGCGCCGGTCACCTGGGTGGTGATGTCGGCGACGTAGCTGAACACGGCGAAGGCGCCGGAGAAGCCGACCGCGGCGATGCCGATGACGATCCACAGCTGGAGGCGCTTGAGGGCCACGAGCTCGTCGACCATGCGGCGGCCGATCGGCTTCTCCTGGTGCGGGACGGTCAGGTAGAGGGCCGCGAAGGTCGCGACGAACACACCGGCCAACAGCAGGTAGACCACGCGCCAGCCGGCCGCCTGGCCGACGGCGGTGAGGATCGGGACGCCGATCAGGTTCGCGACGGTCAGCCCGGACAGGGCGAGCGCGGTGCCCTTGCCCTGGCTGCCGGGGCCCATCAGGGAGGCGGCCAGCAGCGAGGCGACGCCGAAGTAGGCGCCGTGCGGGATGCCGGCGACGAAGCGGGCGAGCACGGTGAGCTCGAAGGTCGGCATCACGCCGGAGAGCAGGGTCCCGACGGCGAGCGCGATCGCGAGCAGCATGATCATCGTGGTGCGGCTCCAGCGCACCGAGAGGAGCGCCAGGGCGGGGGCGCCGACGACGACGCCGAGCGCGTAGGCGGTGATCGCGATGCCGGCGCGGGCGATGCCGTCCTCGGGGTCGGCGGCCATCATCTCGGGCAGCAGGCCGTGGGCGATGCCGGGCAGCAGGCCCATGGAGACGAACTCGGAGCCGCCGATGCCGAAGCCGCCGAGCGCGATCGCGAGGAGGGCGAGGCGGCGGCGAGCAGGGGTGAGCTCGGTGGACGCAGGGCGGGGGGCGCGGGTGAGGGTGAGGGTCATGAGGGGACCTCGGCTGTCGGGAGCGGGCGGGCGGGGACGGGCTCCATCGACCCGGCGCACAGAATAAGCAAACGCTGTTGCGTTAGGTCAAGGGGATGGCGGAGATCTGTTGGATCACACCGGCGCGCGGCACCCCTCCCCTGAGCGCTGCTGCCCGGTCACAGCGCTGTGGCGTGCGAGGATGGCCGGGTGAGACCGACCACCCCGCTGGACCGCATGGCGGGCGCGCACGACGCCGCCGTCCTCGCCGTCGCGCGCCGCGGCGACCCGGTCTCCCGCTCCGCCCTCGCCCAGGAGCTGCAGGTGACCCCGCAGGCGATCTCGAAGATCCTGGCGCGCCTGATGGAGCGCGGCCTCGTCGAGGAGGCCGGCACCGTGACCTCGGGCCCCGGCAAGCCCACGACCCTGTACGAGATCGTCCCCGGCTCGCGCCGTGCGATCGGGCTGCACCTGACCCGCTCGCGGCTCCACTCCGTCGTGGTCGATCTCACCGGGGAGATCCTCGAACGTCGCGAGCTCGAGATCGGCCGCCTCCAGCCGGTGCCCGAGCTGGTCGCCACGCTCGCCGACGAGGCGCGCGCGCTGCAGGACGTCGGCCCGGGGATCCTGCTCGGCGTCGGCGTCGGGATGCCCGGCCCGGTCGACGGGGAGGAGGGCGTCTACCGCGGCACCTCCGACCCCGATCCCTGGCGGGGCGCGCCGATCCGCCGCCTGCTCGCCGAGGAGCTCGGCATGCCGGTGCTGCTGGACCACGACTCCCGCGCGGCGCTGGTGGGCGAGGCCTGGTCCCAGCCCGGGCTGCTCCGCAACGCCGCGCTGCTGCTGGTCGAGGACGGGCTCGGGGCGGCGCTGTGCCTGGACGACCAGATCGTGCGCGGCGCCCACTCCCACGCCGGCGAGATCGGGCACACCGTGGTGCGGATGGACGGGATCCCCTGCCCCTGCGGCCGCCGCGGCTGCGCGCAGACGGAGCACCGGGCCGCGCTCGAGCGAGGGGAGGACGAGCTCGCCGCTCGCATCCTCGCCGAGGTGGTGGTGAACCTGGTGCGCCTGGTGGACGTGGACCGCGTGGTGCTCGGCGGGCGGACCGTCCACGAGCAGCACGAGGCGTCGATGGACGCGATCCGTGAGGCGCTGACCGCCGGGCTCAGCGACGAGTCGTGGGTGCACGTCGAGGTGATGCTCTCCACCCGCGGCATGGACCTGATCGCTGTGGGTGCGGCCTGCGAGGTGCTCGAGCACGAGTACGGTCTGCCGCAGGTGCTCGTCGGCCCCGAGTGACGCGGCGGGCCGGCCCGGTAGGAGGCGTCGGCCCGGAGTGGGCGGCCCGAGGGGCCGGGTCGAGCGCCGGGACGCCGCTCGCCGGAGCCGGGTCAGTCCCGGGGGCCGAAGAGCGCCGAGCCGACGCGCACGATGGTCGCGCCCTCCTCGACGGCGATCTCGAGGTCGCCGCTCATCCCCATCGACAGCTCGGTGAGCTCGGGGATTCCGAGCCGTTCACGCAGCGCGTCGCGCAGCTCGCGCAGGGAGCGCAGCGAGGCGCGCACCGCGGTCTCGTCGCTCGTGTTCGCCCCGATGGTCATCAGGCCGACGGGGCGCAGGTGCTCGCTGCCGCGCAGGCGCTCCACGATCGGCGCGAGCGCTTCGAGGCTCGGGGCATAGCCACCCTTGGACTCCTCGCCGGAGGTGTTGACCTGCACCAGCACGTCGCGGCGGAGGTCCGCGAGCTCGGCCCGGCGCTCCAGGGCGTCGGCGATGTCGTCCCGGTCCACGCTGTGCACGAGCTCGGCGAAGGCGATCACGTCGCGGGCCTTGTTCGTCTGGAGCCGGCCGATGAAGTGCCGGGGCACGCCGTTGCCCGCGAGCAGCGGGTCCTCGTGCTTGGCGATCTCCTGGGCCCGGTTCTCTCCCACCGCGATCCGTCGGCCGCGCTCTTGCAGCAGCTCGATCATCTCCGCGATCTGTGCTGGGGTGCGAGTCTTGGTGGCCAGCAGCAGCGTGATCTCCGCGCCGTCGCGCCCTGCACGGGCCGCGGCGGCATCGATCCGCCCGAGCACCTCGTGGAGGCGGGCGATGAGCTGGGGGTCGGCGGAGGAGGCGGTCATGACCTCCATTGTGGCCGATCCCGGGCGTGCCCGGGACGCGGGCATCCGGTGCCCCCAGCGGGACTCGAACCCGCACTGTGCCGCTTTTAAGGCGGCCGCCTCTGCCGATTGGGCTATGGGGGCGTGCACGCGCCGGCGCTCGCGGTGGTGCGACCGGCGGCGGCGTCACCCTATGCTGGAATGCATCATGACCGCTGTGATCCGGTCCCTCGCGGACTCCCTGCGACGGTTCGGCGACGACCGCCTCGAGGCCCTGCTCGTCGCCCGACCGGATCTCGCCTCGCCCCTGCCCCGGGGGATCGGCCCCCTGGCCGCGCGCGCCGGGGGAAGCACCTCCGCCCGCCGCGCGCTGGACTCCCTCACCCTGCCCGAGCTGCATCTCGTCGAGGCGCTCGCCGTGCTCGAGGACGGCTCCTCCCCCGCCTCGCTCGCCGCCGCGGTCTCCTCCGACCCGGCGACGATCGCCCCGTCCCTCGAGCGGCTGATCACCCTCGCGATCGTGTGGGGCGAGGACGAGCTGCACCTGCTGCGGCCGCTGCGCGACGGCCTGCGCGCCCCGGCCGGGCTCGCCGCCGCGACCGCCGCCGATCCTGACGCCGAGGA
>NZ_KV788855.1:0-2144 GCF_001807385.1 Brachybacterium sp. HMSC06H03
CCCGCGCCCGCCACCGCGCCCGCCGTGTCCGCCCGGCGCCGGCCCGACGGCCGCCGCACATGCCCCCATCCGCACCGACCCCGCCGATCCGGAGAGACCCGATGACCTACCTGTTCGATGACCCCCAGACCTTCCCCTCCGACGCCGTCGAGGGCCTGGTCGCCGCGCACCCCGAGGAGCTGCTGCGCGTCCACGGCGGCGTGGTGCGCGCGAAGCGGACCCCCGCCGGGCAGCCCGCGCTCGTCGTCGGCGGCGGGTCCGGCCACTACCCGGCCTTCGCCGGCTGGGTCGGCCCCGGCTTCGCCCACGGCGCGCCCTGCGGGAACATCTTTTCCTCGCCGTCCTCCGACCAGGTGTACTCGGTCGCGAAGAACGCCGAGAACGGCGGCGGCGTGATCCTCGGCTTCGGCCACTACGCCGGGGACGTGCTCCACTTCGGCGTCGCCGCCGAGAAGCTGCGCGCCGAGGGCATCGACGTGCGCATCGTCGCCGTCAGCGATGACATCGCCTCGGGCCGCGAGGGCGAGCACCGCGACCGCCGCGGCATCGCCGGCGACCTGCCCGTCTTCAAGGTCGCCGGGGCCGCGATCCAAGCCGGCGCCGACCTCGACGACGCCGAGCGCCTCGCCTGGAAGGCGAACGACGCCACCCGCTCCCTCGGCGTCGCCTTCGACGGCTGCACCCTGCCCGGTGCGGAGGACGCGCTCTTCCACGTCCCCGAGGGACGGATGGCGATCGGCCTGGGCATCCACGGCGAGCCCGGCATCGACGAGCAGCCCATGCCGAGCGCGAAGGAGCTCGCGAAGGTCCTGGTCGACGGCGTGCTCGGCGAGACCCCCGAGCTCGCCTCGGACCGCGTCGCCGTGGTGCTCAACGGCCTGGGAACCGTGAAGTACGAGGAGATGTTCGTGGTGTGGAAGCACGCCTCGCAGCTCCTGCAGGAGGCGGGCCTGACCATCGTGCGTCCCGAGGTGGGCGAGCACGTGACCAGCCTCGACATGGCCGGGCTGTCCCTGACCGTGATGCGCCTGGACGAGGAGCTCGAGCAGCACTGGCTCGCCGCCGCCGACGCCCCCGCCTTCCGTCGCGGCGGCACCGTCGAGGGCGACCTCGGCACCGAGCGCACCGAGATCTACACCCCCGGCGAGGACCCGATCCCGGACGCGTCCGACGAGTCGAAGGAGTCGGCGCAGCGGATCGCCGGGATCCTCGCCGACGTCGAGGCGCTGCTGGTCGAGCTCGAGCCGGAGCTCGGCCGGATGGACGCGATCGCCGGCGACGGCGACCACGGCCAGGGCATGATGTTCGGCGCGAAGGCCGCCCGCAGGGCCGCCGACCGGGTGATCGCCGGCGGCTGCGGCGCCCGCACCGTCCTCGTCCAGGCCGGTGCGGCCTGGTCCGCCGAGGCCGGCGGCACCTCCGGCGCGCTGTGGGGCGCGGCGCTGACCAGCCTCGGCAGCGCCTTCTCCGACGAGGCGCCCGTCTCCGGCGAGCACCTGCTCACCGGTCTGGTCCAGGCCGTCGAGGCCGTCGAACGGCTCGGCGGGGCGAAGCCCGGCGACAAGACCATGGTCGATGCGGCCGTGCCCTTCCGCGAGGCGATCGCTCTCGCCCAGGCCGCGGGCGCCGAGAAGGGCGACGGCGCCGCCGCCTCCGCCTCCCGGACGGTCGAGACCGCGGCGGCCCGCGCCGTCGAGGCGGCCGAGGCCACCGCGGACATCTCCGCGACCCTGGGCCGCGCCCGCAACCACGGCGACAAGTCCGTGGGCACCCCCGACCCCGGCGCGATCTCGTTCTCGAAGATCGTCACGCTGCTGGCCGAGAAGCTCTCGGCCTGACCGGGCCGCGGCACGTCACCGCGCCGCCGCCTCCGTCTCACCTGCACTTCCGTCATTCGTCACCGAAGGAGAAGATCATGGCTCTGACCATCGTCACCGGTTCCGACAACGCCGGCTACGGCCACAAGTCCGCGCTCAAGGAGCTGCTCGAGCAGGATCCCCGCGTCGGCAAGGTCATCGACGTGGGCGTGACCGGCCGCGAGGACGGCACCTACTACCCCAACGTCGCTGTCGAGGCGGCGGAGAAGATCGCCGCGGGCGAGGCGGACCGGGCGTTGCTGATCTGCGGCACGGGCCTGGGCGTCG
>NZ_KV788856.1:0-800 GCF_001807385.1 Brachybacterium sp. HMSC06H03
CGACGCCCAGGCCCGTGCCGCAGATCAGCAGTGCCCGGTCCGCCTCGCCGGCGGCGATCTTCTCCGCCGCCTCGACGGCGACGTTGGGGTAGTAGGTGCCGTCCTCACGGCCGGTCACGCCCACGTCGATGACCTTCCCGACGCGGGGATCCTGCTCGAGCAGCTCCTTGAGCGCGGACTTGTGGCCGTAGCCGGCGTTGTCGGAACCGGTGACGATGGTCAGAGCCATGATCTTCTCCTTCGGAGTCGAGGAATAGGGGTCGGTGGAGCTGTTCCGGTGGTGATGGAACGCCGTCAGGTGGCGGCAGGCCGGGGGCGGGTCGAGTCGGGTGCGATTCTGAACCGCTTCCGGGCCCGAACTGGTTCAGAACTGCACACTTTCGAGGGTAGGCCTCTGCCCGGGTCAGGACAGGTACTGGCCGAGCTCGCGCATGAGGATCGAGAAGGAGATCGCGCCAGGATCGGGGGTGCCGACCGACTTCTCGCCGAGCACGCGGGCGCGGCCCAGGGTCGCGGTGATCTCGGCGGTCGCGTCGGCCGCCTCGCGGGCCACGTCCGCGGCCTGCAGGATCGCCTCGGCCGCGTTCTCGCCGCTGAAGGCCTTCGCGAGCTCCTCGCGGAAGGGCGCGGCGGCGTCGACCATGGTCTTGTCGCCCACCTGCGCGCCGCCGAGTCGCTGGATCGCGTCGATCCCGGCATCGACCGCGTCGACGACGGTGCGCGCCTCGGCGCCTGCTTGGTCGTCGTAGACGGCGCCGGCCGCGATGAGGGCCGCGCCCCACAGCGCGCCGGAGGTGCCG
>NZ_KV788856.1:820-3232 GCF_001807385.1 Brachybacterium sp. HMSC06H03
GCCCCACAGCGCGCCGGAGGTGCCGCCGGCGGACTCGGACCAGGCCTCACCGGCACGGACCAGCAGGGTGCGGGCCCCGGCCCCGTCCGCGAGCGCCTGGCGCGCGGCGGCCGCGGCGCCCTTGGAGCCGTAGGCCATGCCCTGGCCGTGGTCGCCGTCGCCCGCGATCGCGTCGATCCGGCCCAGCTCGGCCTCCTCGCGCACGCACACGCCCGCGAACAGGTCCAGCACGCCGGCGACCTGCTCGGCGACCTCGCGGGACTCGCTGCTCGCCGCGGGGGTCTCGTCGGCCCCGGCCTCCCAGAACGCGGTGCGGCGCGGGCGCTCCGCCGCGCCGGTCATCGCGCCGCGGTGGAAGGCGGGGGTGTCGACCGGCGCGAGCCAGTGCTGCTCGAGCTCCTCGTCGAGGAACACCAGGGTCAGGGACAGGCCGGCCATGTCGAGGCTGGTCACGAGCTCGCCGACCTCGGGGCGGACGGGGGTGATGCCCGCGTCCTCGAGCAGTGCGGCGACCTTCGCGTAGACCACGAAGAGCTCCTCGTACTTCACGGTGCCGAGACCGTTGACGAGCACCGCGGCGCGGCCCTGGTAGCCGCCCTCGGCGCGCTCGGGCTGCTCGGCGAGCACGCCCTCGACCAGCATCGCCGCGACTTCGTCGGCGGTGCCGATCGGCTCGTCGCGCACGCCGGGCTCGCCGTGGATGCCCAGGCCCACACCCATCTGCCCCTCGGGCACGTGGAAGAGGGCGCCGGCGGCGCCGGGGAGGGTGGGGCCGTCGAAGGCGACGCCGAAGGAGCGGGTCGCGTCGTTGGCCTTCCACGCGAGGCGCTCGGCCTCGTCGAGGTCCGCGCCGGCCTCGATCGCGGCACCGGCGATCTTAAAGACGGGCAGGTCACCGGCGATGCCGCGGCGGTCGCGGTGGTTCTCGGGAGTGTTGGAGACGATGTCGTCGCTGACCTTGATGATCCGCACGTCGATGTTCTCGGCGCGCAGCTTCTCGGCCGCGGCGCCGAAGTGGAGCACGTCGCCGGCGTAGTTGCCGAAGCCGAGGATCACGCCGCCGCCGTTCTCGGCGTTGCGCGCCACGGAGTACACCTGCGAGGCCGACGGGGAGGCGAACACGTTACCGCAGGGGGCGCCGTGGCCCATACCGGGGCCGACCCAGCCGGCGAAGGCGGGGTAGTGGCCGGAGCCGCCGCCGATCACGAGGGCGGGCTGGCCGGCGGGTGTCTCGGTCGCGCGGACCACGCCGCCGTGGACCACGGCCACGTGATCGGGATGGGACAGGGCCAGGCCCTGGACCGCGTCGGCGGCGAAGGCGGCCGGGTCGTTGAAGAGGTACGTCATCGTGGATTCCTCCGGGAGCTGCCGTGCGGGGGTCGACGGCGCGGGGTCGTGGGGGAGCCGGGCGCACCGCGCCGCAGCAGAATGATCCTATAGGAAATGTACGGGGTCGGGCAGGGGGTGTCGGTCGCTGGGAGCGTCCCGTCGGCCGGAGCCTCCCGGCCGGGCGGGGCGCCCTGCCCGACCCCTGATCATGCGGCGCAGGCCCTCCGGACGGAAGGCTTCCGGGAAATGGTCAGACCACCAGCCACACCAGCGAGAGCAGGAGCATGCTCGTGAAGCCCAGGACCGAGGTCAGCACCGTCCAGGTGCGCAGCCCGTCGGCCACCGAGAGTCCCAGGAACTTCGTGGCGATCCAGAAGCCCGAGTCGTTGATGTGGGAGAGCGAGACCGAGCCGAGCCCGATCGCGAGGATGATCAGCACGACCTGCATCGGCGAGTAGTCCCCGGCCATCACCGTGCCCTGGACGATGCCCGCGGCCGAGAGGGTCGCGACGGTGCCGGAGCCCTGGGCGACCTTGAAGGCGAGCGCGACGAGGAAGGCGAGCAGCAGGATCGGCACGCCCGCTCCCAGGAGCAGGCCGGAGACCGCATCGCCGACGCCGGTCTCGGTGAGCACCTTCGCGAAGACGCCGCCGGCCCCGGTGACCAGGATGACGATCGCGGCCGGGCCGAGGGCGCCGTCCATCACCTCGCCGATCTGGGCCCTGCCCCAGCCGTGCATGATGCCCAGCAGGTACATCGCCGCGAGCGTCGCGACCAGCAGCGCGAAGGCAGGAGCCCCGAGGAAGGAGACCACGTGCGCGGCGGTCGAGCCCTCGGGCAGCAGGAGCCCGCCGACGGTCCCGAGCGCGATCAGCAGGATCGGCAGCAGGATCAGCGCGATCACCAGGCCCGCCGACGGGCGACGCCCGGCGAGCTCCTCGTCGGTCGACGACGTGGCGGTCGAGCCGCCGCCGGAGGGCTCCTCGTCCGTGGGGGAGTCCGCGGGGTCGAGGGCGAGGGACGAGGCGGCGGCGACGTGCGAGGAGCCGGAGGCGCCGTCGGCCGCACCGACGGCGGCGGCCC
>NZ_KV788857.1:0-2160 GCF_001807385.1 Brachybacterium sp. HMSC06H03
CCCGGGCCGCGCTGCTCGCCGCCTGCCCCGCGGCGGGGGATGCGCTCGTGGTGAACAACGGCGCGGCCGCCCTGCTGCTGGCCACGACGGCGCTCGCCGCGGGCCGCGAACTGCTGTGGAGCCGCGGGGAGCTCGTCGAGATCGGGGCCGGGTTCCGGCTCGCGGAGCTCGTCGCCTCCGCCGGGGCGCGGGTGCGGGAGGTCGGCACCACCAATCGCACCCATGCGAGCGACTACCGCGACGCGCTCACCTCAGGCACCGGCGGGGACCCGGGCGCCGCCGCCGCGGGGCCGAGCGCCGACGCACGGACCGCAGGCCCAGCGCCCGTCGGCGCGATCCTCAAGGTCCACACCAGCAACTACCGCATCGAGGGCTTCACCAGCGAGGTCGGGATCGCCGAGCTCGCCGCGCTCGCGCACGAGCACGGACTGCCGCTGATCGCCGATCTCGGCTCGGGACTGCTGCGCCCCGAGCCCGCTCTGCCCGACGAACCCGATGCCGCCTCGGCCCTCGCCGCGGGGGCCGACGTGGTCATCACCAGCGGAGACAAGCTCCTCGGCGGTCCTCAGGCCGGGATCCTGCTGGGTCGACGCGAGGTGATCGCGCGCCTCGCCCGCCACCCGCTGGCCCGTGCGGTCCGCGCCGACAAGCTCGCGCTCGCCGCGATCGAGGCGACCCTCGCCGGACCCGTCCCGCCCGTCCTCACGGCGCTGCGCACCGACCCGGACACGCTGCGGGAGCGGACCGACGCGCTCGCCGCCCGGCTCGACGGCCGCGCTATCGCCCATGACGGCCGCGTCGGCGGCGGGGGAGGGGCCGAGGTGCCGCTGCCCGGCTGGGCGATCGCGCTCGAGGAGGAGCTCGCCGCGGAGCTCCGCACCGGGGACCCGGCCGTCGTCGGCACCGTCCAGGGCGGCGCGTGCCTGCTGGACCTGCGCTGCGTGCCCGCCGAGGACGAGGACACGCTGGTCGGCGCCGTCGCCGCGGCGCGGGAACGGCTGCGCGTCCGCGAGGACCGCCCTCGCCCCGAGCGCGCCTCCGCGCACGCCTCCGCGCAGGATGCTGAGCAGGACCCCGGGCGATGATGCAGGTCATCGCCACCGCCGGGCACGTCGACCACGGCAAGTCCACCCTGATCCGCGCGCTGACCGGCATCGAGCCGGACCGCCTCGCCGAGGAGAAGCGGCGCGGCCTCACGATCGACCTCGGCTTCGCCTGGACCGTCCTGCCCTCCGGCCGGGAGGTCTCCTTCGTCGACGTGCCCGGCCACGAGCGGTTCCTCGGCAACATGCTCGCGGGCATCGGCCCCGCCCCGATCGTCTGCTTCGTCGTCGCGGCCGACGAGGGCTGGCAGGCCCAGTCCAGCGACCATCGCGACGCCGTCGCCGCCCTCGGCATCGACCAGGGCCTGCTCGTGATCACCCGCGCCGACCTCGCCCCGGACAGGGTCCCGGAGGTCATCGCCCAGGCCCGCACGGAGCTCGCCGGCACCGGACTCGCCGCCGCGCCCGCCCTCGCGGTCTCCGCCGTGACCGGGGAGGGGATGGACGCGCTGCGCGAGGGGCTCGACGAGCTCGTCGCCGCCGCACGCCGTCCCGACGCCGGGCAGCGGGTGCGGCTGTGGGTGGACCGCGCCTTCACCGTCTCCGGCGCCGGCACCGTGATCACCGGGACCCTCGCCGCGGGCACCCTGCACCGCGAGGACCGGCTGGCGCTGATCGGCACGCACGGCGGCGCAGAGCCCGGAGACCAGGGGACCGAGGTGCAGGTCCGCGGTCTGCAGTCCCGCGGTGGACAGCTCGCCGAGCTCGGCCCCGTCAGCCGCGCCGCGGTGAACCTCCGCGGCGTCGACGCGGAGCAGGTCGGTCGCGGCGATGCGCTGATCACCCCCGGGGCGTGGCACCTCAGCACCCAGGTCGACGTGCGCCGCACCACCGGCGAGGACCTCGTGGGCGCCCCGGGCGAGCTGATCGCCCACCTCGGCACCGCCCAGGTCACCGCCCGGGTGCGACCCTTCGGCGAGGAGCATGCCCGGCTCACCCTCGAGCGTCCGCTGCCGCTGGCCGTCGGCGATGCGCTCGTGCTGCGCGGCAGCGGCAGCCACGCCGTGCGCACCGGGGTGCGCGTCCTCGACGTCGACCCGCCCGCCCTGGCGCGGCG
>NZ_KV788858.1:0-3218 GCF_001807385.1 Brachybacterium sp. HMSC06H03
GGGGTCCGGAGGCCGCTGTGCCCGGACCCCGCCCGCCCCGCATCGGCCCGCCGGTGCTCGGGGCGGGACCGCCCTCGATCAGGGCACCGGTCCCTCGGGCGGACCTCCCGGGCCCACCCCACCGACCACCTCACCGAGACCCCTCATCGAAGGAGAGCGTCATGACCGCCCAGATCCTCGACGGCAAGGCCACCGCGAAGGCGATCAAGCAGGAGCTCGCCGAGCGCGTCACCCGCCTGGTCGACGCCGGTCACCCGCGTCCCGGTCTCGCGACCGTGCTGGTCGGCGATGACCCGGGCAGCGCCGCCTATGTGCGCGGCAAGCACCGCGACAGCGAGCAGATCGGCCTGAACTCGATCCAGAAGCACCTCCCGGCTGACGCCACCCAGGAGGAGGTCGAGGCGGTCGTCGACGAGCTCAACGCCGACCCCGCCTGCACCGGCTACATCGTCCAGCTGCCGCTGCCGAAGCACCTCGACACCGACGCGATCCTCGAGCGGATCGACCCGGCCAAGGACGCCGACGGCCTCCACCCCACGAACCTCGGCCGTCTGGTCCTGAACGCCTACTCGCCGATCAATACGCCGCTGCCCTGCACGCCCCGGGCCGTGATCGAGCTGCTCGTGCGGCACGACCTCGACCTCAAGGGCAAGGACGTGGTCGTGATCGGCCGCGGCGTCACCGTCGGCCGTTCGATCGGCGCGCTGATGACCCGCCGCTCGATCAACGCGACCGTCACCCTCACCCACACCGGCACGACGGACCTCCCCGCGCACCTGCGCCGCGCCGACGTGATCGTCGCCGCCGCGGGCGTCGCCCACCTGGTCCGGCCCGAGGACGTCAAGCCCGGGGCGATCGTGCTCGACGTCGGCGTCTCCCGCCAGGACGACCCCGAGGGCGGGAAGGCGAAGCTCGTGGGCGACGTGGACCCGGACGTCGCCGAGGTCGCCTCCTGGATCAGCCCCAACCCCGGCGGTGTCGGCCCCATGACCCGCGCGCTGCTGGTGAGCAACGTCGTCGAGGCGGCCGAGCACGCTGCCGGCATCGAGGACTGAGACCCCGGCGGGGCGGGCAGAGCCGCCCGCCCAGTCGTCCCCGCGTCGCGGTCGCTCGGCCCCGCTGACATACTGGTCGGCATGACTTTCACCCTCGCCACCGTCAACGTCAACGGCCTGCGGGCCGCGGCCCGCAAGGGGATGGCCGACTGGCTCGCGACCACCGCGGCCGACGTCATCACCCTGCAGGAGGTGCGGGCGCCCTCGGAGCTGCTCGCCGATCTGGTGGGGGAGGACTGGACCATCGTCGGCGAGGCCTCCGAGCTCAAGGGCCGCAACGGCGTCGCGATCGCCGCCCGCACCTCGCTGGAGAGCATCGACCTCGAGGGAGTCCGCCGCGGCCTGCCGGGACTGACCGAGCCCACCCACACCGGCCGCTGGCTCGAGGCCGACCTCGAGGACCCGCTCGGCGACGGCACCGGCCTGACCGTCATCTCCTGCTACATGCACTCCGGCAACACCGAGAAGCCGCAGACCATGATCGACAAGTACGCCTTCCTCGACGTGGCCATGGAGCGCCTGGACGCGCTGCGCGCCGACGGCCGTCACGTGGCCCTCACCGGCGACCTCAACATCGCCCACGCCAACAACGACATCAAGAACTGGAAGGGCAACCTGAAGTCCGCCGGCTTCCTGCCCGAGGAGCGCGCCTATCTCGACCGCCTGCTGGTCGAGGGCGACTGGGTGGACGTCCAGCGCCGTCTCGCCGGCGACGTGCCCGGCCCGTACACCTGGTGGTCCCAGCGGGGAAAGGCCTTCGACAACGACTCCGGCTGGCGCATCGACTACCAGCTGACCACCCCGGCGCTCGGCGAGAAGGCGACCTCAGCGCAGGTGGATCGCGCGACCAGCTACGACACCCGCTGGTCCGACCACGCACCGCTGGTGGTCACCTACTCCTGAGCCCTCACCGGGCGCCGTCGGCGCGGCCTCTCCCGGCCGACGGCACCCGGTCCGCCCCGCGCTCGAGACCGCGCGCAGCCGCGGCGGCACCGCGGGCCGCGGGCCGGACCTGTCGCCGATCGCCCTTCTCCTCCTCCGGGCACGGTCCTACGCTGTGCCCATGGAGACCCGCACCCTGTCCCTGCCCGACGCCGAGATCGTCCACGACGTGCACGGCCCGCTGCCCCCGGCCGACGGCGGCGAGGTGCTGCTGGTCATCGGCCAGCCCATGACCGCCGACGGCTTCGCCGACCTGATCTCCGAGCTCCCGGACCGCACCGTGGTCGCCTACGACCCGCGCGGACTCGGCCGGAGCACTCGCAGTGACGGCAGCTCCCTGAACGACCCGTCCCTGCAGGCGGAGGACCTCCACACCCTGATCACGGATCTCGGCGCACCGGTGCAGATGTTCGCCAGCAGCGGCGGCGCCGTCGCCGCGCGCGCCCTGCTCACGGCGCATCCCGAGGACGTCAGCCGGGTCGTCGCCCATGAGCCGCCCGTCTTGAGCGTCCTGCCCGATGCGGAGCTCGCCGAGCGCGCGAACGATGCCGTCGGCCGCGCCTATCAGGAGCGCGGCTGGGGTGCGGGGCTCGCTGCCTTCCTCGCCATGAGCATGTGGCAGGGCGAGTTCACCGAGGAGTTCCTCGCCCAGCCCCTGCCCGATCCCGCCCGGTTCGGCCTGCCCGGTCAGGACGACGGCACACGGGAGGACCCGCTGTTGTCCGGGACGAGCGCGCCAGTGACCTCCTACCAGCCGGACCTCGAGGCGCTGCGCTCCGCGGGGGACCGTCTGGTCCTCGCCGCGGGGGAGCAGACGGGGGAGGCGATCACCGCCCGCACCACGCGCGCCCTCGCCGAGGCGCTCGGCACCGAGCCGCTCGTCTTCCCGGGAGACCACGGCGGCTTCGCCGTCGGCGACCCGTCCCATCCGGGCGACCCCGCCGCCTTCGCGACGCGCCTGCGCGAGGTGCTCGCCGCCCGCGGCTGACCGGGCCGGGCGGCGAGCACTTCGAGTGCCGCGAAGTTTTGTGCTGCTCAGGACCCATGTCGCGGCCCACATGAGTCGTAGGGGACACAAAACTTCGGCGCGCGGCGCGCGGCGCGCGGCGTGCGGCGTGAGGCGCATGGAGCGGCGGGTGCGTGGCGCGACGCTCAGCGTGCGAGGCGCGGCGGGTTCCGCGGTGCGCGGTATCGGCGGGTGGGCCCCGGGCGGCGCGCCCG
>NZ_KV788859.1:0-1502 GCF_001807385.1 Brachybacterium sp. HMSC06H03
GGGCACGGCACGGCCCGCGCCATGACCCCGCCCGCCCTCGCCCATGCGATCGCCCGCGCCGACGCGCTGCGCCGAGGGCTGGGCGAGCCGACCCTGGTCACCGGCGCGGAGCAGGACGCCCTGCTCGCCGAGCTGATCGCCGAGCGCCCCGCCTGGCATCTGGACGTCGACCCCGGCGCACGCACCCTGCCCGGCTTCCGCACCGAGCTGCGCGATCTGATCACCCGCGCCGGGGAGCTCGGCCTCGGTCCCGCCGCGCTCGAGGAGCTCGGCCGCGAGCACGGCCGCCCCGCCTGGCGCGACGCCGCGGCGCTGCTGCGCGACTACCTCGGCGTGCTCGACCTCGAGGCCTCCGCAGCGCTCGACGCCGGCCCCCGCCTCGACTCCGGCGCGCTGGTGCGCCGCGCCGCCGTGCTCCTGGCGGACCCGACCCTCCCCGCCCCCTTCCGCACCGTGGTGGTCGACGACGCGCAGGACCTCACCGCCGCCGGCATCGACCTCGTCGCCGCGCTCGCCGCGGCCGGAGCGAAGGTGCTGGTGACCAGCTGCCCCGACGCGGCGGTGGACACCTTCCGAGGCGCCCTGCCCGATGCCGCCGCCAGGCTGCGCGAGGCCCTGCCCGGCGCGCCGCTCGAGATCACGCTGGAGGGCGCGCACGGCGGCGAGGAGGGGCTCGTCGCCGTGGTCGACGTGCTGCGGGGCAGGCTCCCGCTCGCGGGCGCCCCGGCCGCGTCCCGTCGGCCCCGCGCCGAGCGACCGGGAGGACTCGTGGCGCTGCGCGCCGCGGACCCGCTGGACGAGGCGCGGCTGATCGGCTCCGCCCTGCGCGACCTCCACCACCGCGAGGGCGTCGACTACGACGACATGGCCGTGGTGTGCCGCTCCGGCGCGGCCGTCGCCGGTGTCGCCGATCTGCTCTCCCGCACCGGCCTGCCCGTGCGGGTCCCGCGCCGCCCCCAGCCGCTGCGCGACGTCGCCGTGGTCGACGACCTGCTCACGATCCTCGAGCTCGGCCTCGCCCCGGCCGGCACCCCGCTCGAGGCCCGCGCCGCGAACGCGCTGCTGCGCGGCCCCTTCGGCGACGCCGACGACCTGCGCCTGCGCCGCATCCGCCGCCTGCTGCTGGCCGCCCATCGCGCGGAGGAGGCGAGCGCGGAGGCGGAGGGCCAGGCGGGACCGGGAGCGTCGGGAGAGAGCGGAGCGGAGGAGTCCGCGTCGGCCGAGGACCCCCCGAAGGACAGCACGGAGGATGCCCCCGCCCCGCCGGTCACGAGCGAGGAGCTGCTCGCCCGCGCTCTGGTCGAGGACGAGGTGCCGGGCCTTCCCGCCGCGGACGCCCGCGACCGCGCCGCCGCCCCGGTGCACCGCCTGCGCGACATGATCCGCGCCGTCCGGGAGCACCGCGAGGACGGCGCCGAGCAGGTGCTCTGGCACGCCTGGGACGCCTCCGGCCTCGCCGGCGGCTGGCGCCGCGCCGCCCTCGGCGACGCCGGGGACGTGGA
>NZ_KV788860.1:0-7587 GCF_001807385.1 Brachybacterium sp. HMSC06H03
AGCGGGTGTTCGCCTCCTCCACTCCCTTTTGCCATGCCCGGAATCTGTGCGCACTATGGCGCGCGTTCTCGCTCCTCGCGGGCACGGTCAGAAGCATCTCCGACGCCTGGCGCAGCGGCGGGGTGCAGTGATGGGCGCGGATCGTCCGGTGTCGAGTGCTTCCGCCATGAGGGACTCCTCGGTGCTGCGTCACGTGCACCGATGCACCGAACCGAAGGGCTACGTCTCCCCGACGACTGACGATCCGCTCGGCATGTCCCGCAGCGGAGAGCTCTCGACGGGAGCTCGTGGCGGTGGCTTCGCGGTGAGTCGGACGATGCTCCGTACGTGTCGCGCGTATGGTCGGCCCTCTGGCACGGACTTGCAAGGCGGTCGACCGGACGGGTCGGTACGTTGCCAGGCACCGAGGGAGAGTCCTAGCGTCGTTGCCACGAGCAGATGGCTCAGCCGGGCACACTGACCGGCGAACAGGAAGGGAGTTTCATCATGGCTGATCAGAACAACTCCGGACAGTTCGGCAACCGGAACGACACCGAGCAGCAGGCCCAGAAGGGCGGCGAGGCCAGCACCGGTAGCTTCGGTGAGAAGAACTCGGCCGACCCGAGCCAGGCCGGCCGGCAGGGCGGCCAGGAGTCCTCTGGCAGCTTCGGCGAGAAGAACTCCGCCGATCCGAGCCAGGCCGGTCGCCAGGGCGGCCAGGAGAGCTCGGGCAGCTTCGGCGAGAAGAACTCCGCCGACCCCAGCGAGGCCGGCCGCAAGGGCGGCCAGAGCTCCTGAGGCCCGTGAGGCTCAGCTCCTGCGCCCCGTGAACGTGGAGGGGGACAGCCGGATGGCCGTCCCCCTCCACTACGCGCACCTTCCCCGCCTCGACCGTGCGGCCCGACCCGACCTACAGGAGCATCCCATGTCCTTCGCCCCCACCCGTGCTGTCGTCGTCGGTTCCGACTCCGGGATCGGCAGGGCCACCGCGGTCGCCCTGGCCGAGGCCGGGATGGACGTGGGCATCACCTTCAACACCGACCGGCAGGGCGCCGAGGGCACGGCCGAGGAGGTCCGCAGCCACGGCCGCGAGGCGGTCGTCGCCCACCTCGACACCTCCGACCTCGAGAGGGCCGGGGGCGTCGTGGACCGGCTCGTCGCGCAGCTCGGTGGGCTCGACGTGTTCGTGCAGTGCTCGGGTGCAGGCCACAGCACGCTGTTCCTGGACACGCCGCTGGAGACCTGGCGCGACGTCATGGCCGTCGACCTCGACGGCGCGTTCGTCTGCCTGCAGGCCGCCGCCCGCCACCTCGTCCAGGCCGGGAACGGCGGACGGCTCATCGGCGTCACCAGCGTGCACGAGCACCAGCCGAAGGTCGGATCCTCCGCCTACGACGCCGCCAAGCACGGTCTCGGCGGCCTGCTGAAGACCATCGCCCTCGAGCTGGGCGAGCACGGCATCACGGCCAACGCCGTCGCGCCCGGCGAGATCGCGACCCCTATGACCGGGCAGACCGACCAGGACCCCCGCACCGAGGAGCGCCCCGGCGTGCCGCTGCGACGGCCCGGGGACGCCCGCGAGGTCGCGGCCGTCATCGCCTTCCTCGCCTCCCCCCAGGCCTCCTACGTCACCGGAGCCTCCTGGGCCGTGGACGGCGGGATGCTGCAGATGGGGCCGCAGGGCGCGGCGGCGACGGCCGACGACGCCTGGCGCCGGCCCTGAGACCGGACGGTCCCGTGACGCCGGCGGCACCGTGAGCGGTCATGCGCCGTCCGGCTCGCTCCGTTCGACAGGACGTCCTCCTCGGCAGCGCCGCCGGCCGGTCGCCCAGGAGCCCGGTTCGCGGGACCCGGCTGGGGGGCAGCCGTCTGCCGGTCGCGGGCCGCCCCGTCGACGGCCTCGTCCAGTCGGTCCCGGCGACGCCGAGCAGGAGCACCGGCGCCCCGAGATGTCGCGGAGCGACCGCCTGATCGGCGCCCTTCCGCCGAGCATCTCCCGTCGCTCGGCGACGCGGGCGCTGCCGCTGGATGGTGGCCAGTGCTCGACGCGGAGCACGAGATCTCGGGCGATCTGGCCCGATGACGAGGACATCGGTGGCAGGATCGGTCGTGGTCATGGCCGTGTTACCACGGGGGCGGCGTGCGAGGAAGGGTCATGGACCGGTGGATCGTCCTGCGCAGGATCGTGACGGCAGGGCCGGCTCGACGGCTCGCGCGGCACGTGCCAGCCTGACGGCATGTGCCGCAGCATCCGACCCCTCCACAACGTGGAGCCCGGAGGCGACCTCGCAGGAGGTGCACGATGCCGCACTGCAGCACGTGCGCAAGGCCAGCGCGATGACCAGGCCCTCGCAGGCCAACGCCGAGATGCTCGAGCGGGCGGTGGCGCAGATCGTCCACGCCACCGAGCACCTGCTCGCCGATCTCGTCACCTCTGCGCCGCCGAAGGACCGCGAGGTCGAGCGGGAGAAGGCCCGGGCCCGCAGCGCGAAGCGGTTCGGGACGCCCGCCGCGTCCTGAGCCGGGGGCGGCGTCTGCACGAAGGGGACTCCAGCAGCATGCCGCGGAGCTCAGCTTCACGCCGTGCCGCTGGAGTCCCCTTTGTGCAGGCCGGCCCCGGCCAGCGGCCCGTGCCGGGTCAGCAGACCGCGGGGACCCCGTCGGTTGTCGTCGGCGCCTCGACGGCGGTGCGCGCCTGCTGGCGGCGGTGCACGGCGAAGGACCAGCCGGCGATGCCGAGTCCGGCGATCGCGAGGGCAACGCCCGTCCAGGCCGGGGCGAGCAGTCCCCAGCCGGCGGCGAGCACGGCCGCGCCCAGCGCCGCGCCGAGGGAGTTGCCGATGTTCAGGGCCGAGTGGTGCAGAGCCGCGGCGAGCGAGGGCGCATCCGGCGAGGCGTCCAGCAGGAACAGCTGCAGCGAGGGGCCCATGAACTGCGAGGTGATCGCGAGGGCGAGCAGCAGGAGCATCCCGGCGATCGCGTTCTCGGCCACGAGAGCGAAGACCGTGAGGCTCACCGTCATGCCGATCAGGCCGGTGAAGATCGTGCCGTAGAGGCTGCGGTCCGCGGCGCGGCCCGCGAGGACGTTGCCGATCGTCATGCCGACGCCGAACACGAACAGCGCCACCGGCACTGCCCGTTCGCCGAGCCCCATCACCCCTGGCACGATCTCGCCGATGTAGCTGTACACCGCGAACATGCCGCCGAACCCGATCGAGCCGATGCCGAGCGCGAACCACACCTGCGCCCGGCGCAGCGCTCGCAGCTCGCCGCGGATCGAGCCGGTGACCCCGGCGCCCTCGGGCTCGGGCACCAGTTGCCAGATCGCGATCGTGCTGAGAGCGGCGACGACCACGACGATCACGTAGGCGGAGCGCCAGCCGACGACCTGCCCGAAGGCGGTGGAGGCGGGCACGCCCAGCATCGTCGCGATCGTCAGGCCCAGCATCACCAGGGAAACGGAGCGGGCGCGCCGTCCGGGCGGGGAGAGGCGAGCTGCGACCAGCGAGGCGACGCCGAAGAACGCGCCGTGGGGGAGGCCCGCGACGAAGCGCGCGGCGGCCAGCACCGAGAACGTCGGCGCGATGGCGGAGAGCAGGTTGCCCAGCCCGATCAGCGCGATGAGCAGCACCAGCAGCCTCGCGCGCGGCATCTTCACGGCTGCGATCGTCACCAGCGGTGCGCCGATAACCACGCCGAGCGCGTACAGGGTGATGAGCATCCCGGCCTGCGGGGTCGAGACGTCGAGGTCCCGCGCGATCTGCGGCAGGAGCCCCATCGAGGCGAACTCGGTGGTGCCGATCGCGAAGGCGCCGAGCGCCATCGCGAGGATCACCAGGCGCAGGCGTCCGGGGGAGAGCGGCGCCTGGGGAGCGTGCGGCTGCGTCATCGGGGGACCTCCAGCGGCGGGACGGGGTGGGGACTCGCTGCCGACGCTGGAAGCGGAGGGGGACCCACCGATCGTAAGGGCGGGGGAGGGGCCCGGGCCAGGGCGGGGTGAGGGATGGAACGGGGTCGGGCAGAATCCCCTCATGGCACGCACCCTCGCTCCCGGCCAGCGCTCCCGCATCTTCACCCTCGACGTCGACAGCGGGGAGAGCACCCTCGTCCACGAGTCCGCCGAGACTCTCTACGAGGCCCCGAACTGGTCCCTGGACGGCGCCTCGCTGTACGTCAACGGCGGCGGCCACCTGTTCCGCCTCCCCGTCGGCCCGGGCTCCGCGCCGGAGCGGATCGACCTCGGCGACCTCCCCGAGCTCAACAACGACCACGTCCTCGACCCCGACGGTGAGCACATCTTCGTCTCCTGCATGGACTGGCACATCTACCGCGCCCCGCTCGCCGGCGGCCCCGCCCGACGGATCACGAACGACGACGGCCGGCTCCACTTCCTCCACGGCGTCAGCCCCGACGGCGTAACCCTCGCCTACATCGGGCTGACCGCCGATGCGGAGGGGAACTGGTCCCCGCCGAACGTCTTCACGATCCCTGCCGCGGGCGGTGAGGACGTGCAGCTCACCGACGACGAGTTCCCCGACGACGGATCCGAGTACTCGCCCGACGGGCAGTGGATCTACTTCAACTCCGAGCGGGCGCGCATCGTTCCCGGCCACGCCCAGCTGTTCCGCATGCGCCTCGACGGCACCGGCATCGAGCAGCTCACCTCCGACGAGCGCGTGAACTGGTTCCCGCACGTCTCGCCCGACTCCAGCCGCCTCGCCTATGTCAGCTTCCCGCCCGGCACCGAGGGCCATCCCGCGGACAAGGACGTGATCGTGCGGCTGTGCGCCGCCGACGGGACCGGGACCCGCGACCTCGCCCACGTGTTCGGCGGCCAGGGCACGATGAACGTGCACAGCTGGTCCCCGGACGGCCGCTCGATCGCCTATGTGGACTACCCCGTGGACGGGCTGCACGACTGAGAGGACGCGGCCTGCTGCGACCGCTGCTCTGCAGACTCCCCGGGCCGCTCGCCGGGCCTCCCGGTACCCTGCTCGGAGCCGGTCGCAGCCGCCCGGCCCCCTCGATCCGATGCGGAGCGCCATGGAACAGATCACCGTCGCCGGACACCCCGAGCCGATCCCTGCCTCGCCCGTCGCTGCGCGCATGCTGCGCGAGCGCCTCGAGGAGACCCGCGAGAAGCGTGGGGCCGACGCGGCCGACAGGCTCGAGACCCTGGTCGGCGAGCGGATCGGCACTCTCCTGGCCGGCGGGATGCCCAGCATCGACGTGGCGACGATGCGCTCGATCGTGGAGTACATCGAGCTGCCCTCGGAGGACGAGCCCGAGCCCACCGGCCTCGGCAAGGTCTTCGCTGATCTGAAGGACAAGGCTGCCCAGCGCGGCTACGGCGGGCGCATCGGCTGACGTCCGTCGCCCCGCTGCGCGCCGAGATCCCGCTGCGCCCCAGGTTCCTGCCGTGCGCCGAGAGCCCGCCGAGAGCCCGCCGCGCGCCCCGCGCCTCGACCCCGTCGGACGCCCCATCGGCCGGGCGAGCCCGCGCCTCGACCCAGGCCCACGGCTTCCCTTATGGCGCCCATTAGCTAGCCTGGCGCGCATGATCCTCACCGGCCTCCTCCTCGGCGCCGTGCTCGGCTACGTCCTGCAGCGCTCCCGGTTCTGCGTGACCGGCGCGTTCCGCGACCTCTACCTCACCCGCTCCACCCGCTATTTCACCCCTTTCCTGCTCGCCACCGCGATCCAGGCCGTCGGCGTCGCCGCGCTGACCGGCACGGGCATGCTCGCCCCCGAGCCCGCCTCCTTCGCCCCGCTCGCCGTGATCGGCGGCGGACTGATCTTCGGCGTCGGCATCATCATGGCCGGCGGCTGCGCGACCGGCACCTACTACCGCGCCGGCGAGGGTCTCATCGGCTCCTGGGTCGCGCTGATCTTCTACGCCCTGCTCGCCGCCGTGATTAAGTACGGCCCGCTCGGAGGGTTCACCGAGGCCGCCCGCGCCCGTACCATCGCCGACGCGACGATCCACGAGACCCTCGGCGTGAGCGTCTGGGTCCCCACCCTCGTCTTCAGCGCGATCGTCGCCGTGCTCGTCGTGCGCCGGTACCGCGCCGCCAAGGCTCGTGCCGCCTCCGGCCGTCCCTCCGCGACGCTGCCGGCGCGTCGCACCGGCCTCGGCCACTATCTCGCTGACATCCCCTGGAGCCCCTGGGTGGGCGGCGCGCTGCTGGGCCTGATTGCGATCGCCGCGTGGCTGCTGTCCACCGCGGCGGGCCGCAACGGCGGGCTCGGCATCACCACCCCGTCGGCCAAGATCGTCACCTTCCTGACCACCGGGGACGTGACCCTCGTGGACTGGTCCGTGATGCTCGTGCTCGGCATCCTCGTCGGCTCCTTCCTCGCCGCGCAGCTCTCCGGCGAGTTCCGCTGGCGCGTCCCGGACGCCCAGACCATGCTGCGCAGCGCCGGCGGCGGCGTCGCGATGGGCGTCGGCGCCGCGCTCGCCGGCGGCTGCACCATCGGCAACTCCCTGGTGGAGACCAGCCTGTTCAGCTACCAGGGCTGGGTCTCGCTGGTCGCGATCATGCTCGGCACCTGGGGTGCGGCCTGGTTCTTCCTGCAGCGGCCGCAGCGCGCCGCCGCGAGCAGCCGCCCCGCCCCGGTGCTCACCCCCGCCTCCTGATCGTCCCGCTCACCGCACAGCCCCTGGAACTGCCCCGACCCTCCTTCGGAAGGACCGCTCCCATGGCTGCCTACCCCCTCCAGACCAACGGCTCCGTCTGCCCGTTCCCGCTGATCGACGCGAAGAACGCGATGCAGCAGCTGAACACGGGCGACGACCTGATCATCGACTTCGACTGCACCCAGGCCACCGACTCCCTGCCCCAGTGGGCGGCGACGGACGGCCACGAGGTCGTCGCCTTCGACCGCACCGGCGAAGCCGGCTGGACGATCACGGTCCGCAAGGGCGCCTGAGAGCCCGGCCGACGCCTCCGACGGGCCCTGCTGCGAGAGTTCTCGCGGCGGGTCCCGTCGGGCGTTCGGATCCTGTCGTCCGCTCAGCCGATCCGCTCAGTCCCCGTAGCGCAGCTCGACGCGGCGGTCCGCCGCGTTGCTCGCCTCGTCCCCTCCGCCTCCGGCGGCGGACGGCTTCGTGTCGCCGTGCCCGGTGACCTCGAGGGTGAGATCGGGACGCTTCGCCGCGAGCGCGTCGGCGACCGCCTGGGCGCGGTTCTCCGAGAGCTGCTGGTTGTCGAAGTCGTACTGCGAGCGGTCCACCGGCAGCGAGTCGGTGTGCCCGCCCACCTGCACGGTCGCACCCTCGGGGATCTCCGCGGCGAGCTCGACGATGCGGGCCGCGGCCCCGCCGGAGAGGTCCCAGGCATTGGAGGCAAACAGGATGTCAGCCTCGAGCACGATCACCTCGTCCTCGGCGGGCTCGCTGCCGCCGAGCTCCGTGATCGAGCGGGCGGGGTCGTACTCGGTGATCGAGCGTGCCGGGTCGTAGACCGTGATCGAGCGCTGGAGGATCTCGTCGGTGATCTCGAAGGGCTGCTCGCGCGGCCCCTCCGTCTCGCCCTCGGCCAGGGCCGCGGGCGCGCCGAGGGCGAGCAGCAGGGCGGATGCCGCGAGCGAGGCGGCGGCCGCGGT
>NZ_KV788861.1:0-1824 GCF_001807385.1 Brachybacterium sp. HMSC06H03
CGGGCGCGCCGACGGGCGCGGGCCGGACTGCGGCTCAGGCGAACTCGCGCAGGTGCGGGGGCAGGCCCTGCTGGAACCAGCCCGCGACCTCGCTCGCGTAGTAGGTCAGGACGTTCGAGGCGCCGGCGCGGCGGAAGGCCAGCAGCGACTCGAGGATCGTGCGGTCGCGGTCGATCCAGCCGTTCGCCGCGGCCGCCTCGATCATCGCGTACTCGCCGGAGACCTGGTAGGCGCCGACGGGGACGGGGGAGGCGGCGGCGACGTCCCTCAGCACGTCGAGATAGGGCAGGCCGGGCTTGACCATGACGAGGTCGGCACCCTCGGCGACGTCGAGCTCCAGCTCGCGCAGCGCCTCGCGGCCGTTGGCGGGATCCTGCTGGTAGGTGCGGCGATCGCCCTGCAGGGACGAGTCCACGGCCTCACGGAAGGGGCCGTAGAAGGCGGAGGCGTACTTCGCGGTGTAGGCGTAGAGCGCGGTCTCGAGATGGCCTTCGGCATCGAGCGCGTCGCGGATCGCGGCGATCTGGCCGTCCATCATCCCCGACGGGCCCAGCAGGTGCGCGCCGGCCTCGGCCTGCGCGAGGGCCATCTCGCGGTAGCGCAGCAGCGTCGCGTCGTTGTCGACCCGGCCGTCGGCGTCGAGCACGCCGCAGTGGCCGTGGTCGGTGAACTCGTCCAGGCACAGGTCGGCCATGATCACGGTCTGATCGCCGAGCTCGGCGCGCAGGCGGGCCAGCGCCCGGTTGAGGATCCCGTCCGGGTCGGTGGCGCCGGAGCCGACGGCGTCCTTGTGCTCGGGCACGCCGAAGAGCATCACGCCGCCCACGCCGCGCTCGGCCGCCTCGGTCGCGGCGCGGACCAGGGAGTCCATGGTGTGCTGCTCGACGCCGGGCATCGAGGTCACGGGCTTGTTCTCGCTCGCGCCCTCGCGCACGAACATCGGCAGCACGAGGTCGGCGGGGCGGAGGGCGTGCTCGCGCACCAGGGAGCGCATCGCGGCGCTGCTGCGCAGGCGGCGGGGGCGGTCGATCGGTCCGGGGAGGGTCGGCTGGGTCATCGGGTCTCCTTCGATCGGGGGTGCATGGGGTGGGCGGCTGACGGGGCGGGGCCCGCAGCGGCTGGGCCCGACGGGGGCGTCTCGTGCGGCGCCGCGTCGAGCGCCTCGAGGACGGCCGCGACGAGTGCCTCGTCGCTCGGGGCGGCGGCCTGGTGGAGGGGGCCGAGGCCGGCGGCGCGGACGGCCTCGGCGGTCGGGTCGCCGATGGCGATCACCGCGGTGGCGGGGTGCACGCCGAGCTCGGCGGCGCGTCGGGCGATCATCGGGCTGGTCAGCACGATCGCTGCGTAGCGCCCTGCGGCCAGGCCCTCGGCGACCGCCGGGGACGGGTCCACGGGTTCGGGACGATAGGCCTCGACCTCCACCACCTCGTAGCCGGCCGCGCGCAGCCCCTCGGGGACGGTGCGGGAGGCGGCGGACGAGGCGGGCAGCAGCACTCGATCGCCCGGGGCGGCGGGCGGCATCGCGGCGACGAGCGCCGCGCCGGAGCCGTCGGCCACGGCGGTGGGGGAGAGGCCCGCCTCCCGCAGGGTCTGGGCGGTGCCCCCTCCGACGGCGATGATCGCCGTCTCGAACGGGGCCTCCGCCCCGGCGAGGACCTCGGCGGCGGTGCGGGAGGTGACCACGAGATGTGTGAACGCGCCCGCGGCGAGCTGCGCGAGGGCGGCCTCGAGCTCCTCGCCGGTGCTCGGGACGAGGCGGGTCAGCGGGGCGTGCTCGGCCGTGAGCCCCTCCGCCTCGAGCAGGCTCGCGAGCCGCTCCCCCCG
>NZ_KV788862.1:0-1931 GCF_001807385.1 Brachybacterium sp. HMSC06H03
GTGCTCGCCGTGGCGAGGCCCCTCGCCGCGGCGGTCGCCGCCGTGCACCGCGCCCAGCTCGTCCACCGCGACCTCAGCCCCGGGAACCTGCTGCTGACCAGCACCAGCGGCGAGGCGGCGCGCGCCGTCGGCATCGAGTCCTCACCGTCGGCCGTGGTGCGCGCCGACGAGCGGCTCCTCGTCGCCGACCTCGGGATGTGCAAGGACCTCGCCCTCAGCTCGGGCCTGACCGTCGCGGCCGGCACCGACGGGTTCCGCCCGCCGGAGCAGTCGAGGCCCGGCACCGTCGACATCCGCGCCGACATCTGGGCGATGTCCGCACTGCTGCGCTGGCTGATCGACGACGCCGAGATGCCGCAGACGCTCCAGGACGTCCTCGCCCGGGGCCTCTCCGAGGATCCCGCCGCGCGCCAGGCCGAGGCGACGGAGTGGCTCGCCGAGGTCGAGGAGGCGCTCGCTCCACCCCCGCCCGCGCAACCGGCGGGCGGCACCGTTCCCGAGGCAGTCGGCGGCTCGGCCGAGAACGGTCCGGCCGACGCCGCCGACGGCTCGCCGGGAGCCGATGGCGATTCGGAGGCCCGCTCCAGCGGGGCCGACGGGACCACCACGCACACGACGGCCTCTCAGGCCACGCACGCCCCCACCGGCTCCGGCGCGAAAGCCCCCACCAGCAGCCCGCGTCGCCGCGCGTTCCTCGTCGCGCTGCCGGTGTTCGCGTTCGGCGTCGGCCTCGGGGCAGGGAGCCTGCTCGGACTGGACGCGTCCGCCCCGTCGGCCGCCGGCGACTCCTCCCTCGCGATCGCCGGGCCGGACGAGATCCGCGTGGGCGAGCAGGCGGTGTTCACCGCCGAGGTGGCGGGCGTGGACTCGTGGGTGTGGACGCTGCCCACCGGCGAGCATCTCGTCGATGCCGAGCAGGCGACGCTGACCGCCTCGGGGCCGGGACGCGCCGAGCTGGTGCTGCGCGCCCGCACCCCGGAGGGCCAGGAGCTCGAGGCACGGCGCGTGGTGAGGGTCCGCGCGTGACCGCTCGAAGAATTGGTCGAGATCCGATGCAACCGATCCACTCCGGCCGACGACATACACCGTGAGAGAACATCCCCGGCGGCCGCGCAGCGGCCCGAGAGAAGGAGTCCGACCATGACCGCTCACCGCATCCGTCCCACCACCCGGCGCGGAGCCCTCCTGGCCCTCGCCTCGCTCGGCGCGCTGTCGCTCGCGGCCTGCTCCACCGGCGGCGACGCCGAGTTCGAGGAGTCCGGCGGGAACGGGGCCGGCGACGGCGGCTCCGACAGCGGCTCTGACGGCAAGGAGCAGCCGGCCGCCTCCGACGGCGGCGGGGAGGAGGGCTCCGCGGGCGGTGCGGACGATTCGCAGGCGGCCTCCTCGGTCGATCCGGCCGATGCGATCGACACGCTCGAGTACCCCATCGCGTCCGACGAGGTGGAGGGGACGATGACCGTGGGTCTGCACCATCTGCGCCGGCGCGGCGAGACCCTCGAGCTGCTGCTCACCTTTACCCCGGAGTTCACCGAGCCCGGCGCCTTCACTCTCTGGAACCTGCACGGCGACAACCACTCCGTGGTGGCGCCGGCCCTCGTGGATCGCGCGAACCTCACCCGCTACGACATCCTGAGCACCAACGGGTCCTATGACGGCCCGACGATGTGGAACAGCAAGCAGGCCGCGGTCGAGCTCGCCTCCGGAGACACCCAGGCGTACTGGGCGAACTTCGCCGCCCCGATCGACGACATCACCGCGATCGACGTCGTGATGGGCGCGGGCCCCTCCTTCGAGGGCGTGCAGATCGAGGCCGAGGAGGGATGAGGATGCTCGGCACGACTCCGCAGCCCGAGGCGCCGCACCGCTCTCCCGCCGACCCGTCGCCCCGTCGCGCCGAGCCGCCCCGCCACGGCGCCCCGCGCCGTACG
>NZ_KV788863.1:0-3336 GCF_001807385.1 Brachybacterium sp. HMSC06H03
GGCCGGCGGCAGCCCGGGCCCCCGCGCCAGGGCGACCGCCGGGGCGGACGGGTCGCTGACCGCGCGCGGCCCCGCGTAGTAGGGGTCATCGCCCTCGACCAGCGGACGATGGGTGGCGGAGAGGCCGAAGACCGTGCCCGAGGTGCCCTCGAGCACCGCGACCACGTCGGTCTCTGCGGTCGCTCCGACCCCGTCGTCCACCGGACGCAGCTGCAGGCGCGAGTGCGCGGCGAGCCCCGTGAGGGCCTCGAGGGCGAGGTCCCGCACCGCCGTCCCCTGGCCGTGGCGCACGTGCACCACGCCGCGCGGCCCATCGGGCCAGACCAGGACGCGGAAGTCCTTCAGGCGAGTGCCCTCGGTGCGGACGAGCCCCTCCTCGGCGAGCACGGCATTGGGGTGCACGAGCAGCGCGGCGGAAACCAGCCGGCGCCCCGGGACCAGCAGCACGCGGTCCTCGGGGCCGGGGGAGAAGGCGCTGAGGATCGCCTCGATCCCCTCGGCCGCCTCGCGCAGCGCCCGCGCCGCGGCGGGGGCGTCGAGCCCGGCGGCGCGGCGTGCGATCCCCAGACCGCTCAGCCGCACGGCGAGCAGGTCGATGCGGTCGCGAGCGAGGGCCTCGACGGCGATCTCGGAGACGAGCTCGTCGGGGACGGCCTGGGAGAGCTGCACGCCCATCTCGCGACGCGGTGCGAGATGGTCGGCGACCATCCGCGGCGAGCTCGTGCGCTCGGCCATGTCCCAGCGGTTGCGGTAGCGGCGCAGGTCCTCGACCAGCGGCAGGCACAGGTCGATGTCGCCGCCGGCCGTCGCGGGCCACTGCAGCGCGGCGGTGCGCAGCCCGGCCTGCCGCGCGGCGGCGAAGAGGCCCGGCGTGGCCATCGCCTCGGCGTACCAGGTGGAGCGGCTCTCGGGCCGCTCGGGGTCGAAGGGCTGCTCGGTCGCGACGCCGGTGCGCGCGACGGTGGTGCCGGTGACCAGTGTCGCCAGCGCCGGGGCGGGCTCCGAGGGGCCGCCCGCCCGGATCCGCAGCGGCGAGGCGGCGGCCGCGAGCGCCGCCAGCGGACTGCTCGACCCGTGCTCGGAGCGCGCGCAGTCGGCCAGGTCCTGCTCGTCGAGCCCGTCGACCGCGATCATCAGGGTCCGCCCCGAATCCATGTGCACCCCCGAGTGTCGTCCGTCGCCGTGACGGGAACCCTAGGGGCGCAGTCTGGCCGCGGTGCGGGGCGTAAATGAGCAGGCGGTCACCGCGAGGTGAACAGGAGGCGACCTGCGCGGCAGGTCGCCTGGGATCGCGCGGCGGACCGTCCCGAGGGAGGTCAGCGCAGCTCGGGGTCCGAGACGTCCGCGCGGCCGGAGTCCGCGTCGAGGCGGCGCCGGATCAGCGCGGCGCGCCCGCGGTCGTGGTCGACGGCCCTGTCCACGAGCGGCGTGGTGTCCTGCTCGGGCTCGTCGGGCTGCAGCACCAGCCACACCACGAAGCCGATGGTCAGCAGCAGGCAGCCCGCGCCGAGCAGCGCCATCAGCGGCCAGGTCGCCGGGACGGGGTCCCAGAACGAGCCTCCCGCCGGGGTTGCGTGAGGCGGTGCGGCGAGAAGCAGCGCGTCCACGGGCACCCCCTCAGGTCGGGACGGTCGGGCCGGGCACGCGCCCGGGCGGCAGGGATCCACGTCAGCATAACCTCGGCCCGAGCGCTGAGGTTATGCTGGGAAAATCATGGCTGACGTTATTGTCGGGCGCTTCGCGCTCATCGACCTGATCGCCAAGGGCGGGTCCGGGTCCGTGTGGCGCGCCTGGGACTCGAAGACCCAGGAGCTGTGCGCCGCGAAGGTCCTGCGTCAGCGCGATTCCGCCGACCTCATGCGCTTCGTGCGCGAGAAGGGCGTCAGCTTCGACCATCCGCACCTGCTGACCCCCTACGGCTGGGGCGCCGAGGACGAGCACGTCGTGATCGCGATGCCGCTGGTCTCCGGTGGGACGCTCGAGTCGGTGGTCAAGACCCGCGGCAAGCTCGCCGAGCCCGCCGTCGTGGTGATCCTCGACCAGCTGCTGGACGGCCTCTCCCATGTGCACGCCGAGGGCTGGATCCACCGTGACGTGAAGCCCGCGAACATCATGTTCGAGCCCCGCGGGCGCCAGTTCCCCGTCTCGCGCCTGGCCGACTTCGGGATCGCCGTCCACGAGACCGACGTGCGCTTCACGCATGTCGGCATGGTCAACGGCACCCCCGGCTACATGGCGCCGGAGCTGTTCGCGATGGCGGAGCCGGCCCCTTCCCACGACCTCTACGCCGCGGGCGTGGTCGCGCTGGTCGCGCTGAACGGGCCGATCAAGCTGCACGACGGCGCCTTCCGCCCCGACGAGCTCAGCCAGTTGCTGCGCGGCGTCACCCCGAAGCTCTCCGCCGTGATCCGCCGCCTGGTCGCCGCCCAGCCCGAGGACCGCTACCAGGACGCCGACGCGGTGCGCCGCGATCTCCCGCGCGTGCCTCCCGGCTACCCGCTCACCCACGCCGACGGTGCGCCGCTGACCTTCCAGGACCCCCTGGACCCGCTGCCGCCGAACGCCCCGGGCGCGGTCCGTCCCGAGCGGCCCGCCGCCCAGGTCGCGCCCTCCTCGATGGAGGCGATCCGCGCCGGTCAGGTCCAGCAGGGCTTCTCCGTCGGCTCGGCCTCGCCGCAGACGGGCCCGCAGTGGGCGCAGCGACCCGGTGGTGCGACCGCGGCCGAGCCGGGGCCGGGAGGACAGGGCGCAGGCGGTCCCGGCACCCGCCCCGGCCAGCCCGGCCCGGGCACCTCGCCCCATGTCTTCGCCGACACCGCCACGACCACCGGCGGAACGGCGGGCGGCCGCCCGCCGCGCGACCGCAGCACCATGATCGCGATCGGGCTCGGCGCCGGCTCCGCGCTGGTGCTCGGCGTGATCGTCGCGATCGTGCTGCTGGTGATCTTCGACGGGAGCGCGACCGCCCTGCCGGAGGGGCCGGCGACCGACGGGACCGTCATCGCCCAGGTCGAGGCCCCGGCCGAAGGCTCGGTCGAGGCGACAGGGGACCTCCACGCCGCCGACGAGCACCCCGCCGCCTGACTCCGGGGCTCACACCCGGCGCGCCCGAGGAGCCACGACGGGCGGCGAGGACCGCACGGGGCCGTCCGGGAGCCGGCAGGCCGCTCGGCCCCGCGCCCTGGTCAGCGCGCGATGGTGTCCAGGGACTGCACGAGCCCCTTGCGCCGCGGATCCATGAGCAGCTCCACTTGCAGCGCCGACGGCGCCGTCGCGGCGCCGCCGGCGGGCGCGGCACCTCCGGCGGACTCGGCTCCACCCGCAGCCGCACCGCCC
>NZ_KV788864.1:0-11383 GCF_001807385.1 Brachybacterium sp. HMSC06H03
CTCCGGCTCGCGCGGCCAGGGCGGCCCGCGCCGCGGCTGGTCCTCCTCCCGCCCCTCGGAGCGCTCCCGCGCCTCCACCCCCTCCCGCCAGGTCGCCCTCGAGGGGCTGCGCCTGGTGCGCGAGGAGGACTCATACGCGAACCTCGTCCTGCCCCGCCTGCTGCGCAGCCACCGCGTCTCCGGCCGCGACGCCGCCTTCACCACCGAGCTGTTCTACGGCTCGCTGCGCGCGCAGGGCCGGCTCGACGCGATCATCGCCGCCTGCGTGGACCGACCGCTGGCGAAGGTCGAACCCGCGCTGCTGGACGTGCTCCGCCTCGGCGCCTACCAGCTGCTGGACATGACCGTCGCCCCGCACGCCGCGACCTCCGAGACCGTGGCCCTGGCCCGCGCCGAGGTCGGCGCGGGCGGCGCGAGCTTCGCCAACGCCGTGCTGCGCCGGGTGGGGGAGAAGGACCTCCCCACCTGGATCGCGGAGGTCGCCCCGGACCGGGAGAAGGACCCCACCGGGCATCTCGCCGTCGTCCACTCCCACCCCCGCTGGGTGGTGCGGGCGCTGTCCGACTCTCTCGCCGGGAACGGCCGCTCCCGCGACGAGATCGATCAGCTGCTCGAGGCGCAGAACCAGGCCCCCGCGGTCTCGCTCGTGATGCGCCCGGGCCTGACCGACCTCGACGAGCTGATCGACCACGGCGCGAGCCAGGGCCGGCTCTCCGTCTTCGCCGCCGCCTGGCCCTCCGGCGACCCCGGCGGCATGGACCTGGTCAAGCAGGGCCGCGTCGCCGTGCAGGACGAGGGCTCCCAGCTCGCAGCCCTCTCCCTCGCGCTCGGCGCCGACGACCTCGTCCTCGCCGACGACGCCCACTGGCTCGACCTCTGCTCGGGCCCCGGCGGGAAGACCGCCCTGCTCGGCGGGCTCACCATCGACCACGACGCCGACCTCCTCGCCGTCGAGCTGCAGGAGCACCGCACCGAGCTGGTGGACCGCGCGGTGGCGAGCCTGCGCGAGGCCGGCTGCGAGATCACCACCCTCACCGCCGACGGCACCACCATCGGCGCCGAGCGGCCGGGGGAGTTCTCCCGCGTCCTCGCCGACGTCCCCTGCTCCGGGCTCGGTGCGCTGCGCCGCCGGCCCGAGGCCCGCTGGCGCCGCACCCCCGCGGACGTCGGCCAGCTCGGCGCGATCCAGCGCGACCTGCTGGCCTCCGCGCTGGACGCGACCGCGCCCGGCGGCGTCGTCGCCTATGTCACCTGCTCGCCCCACCTGGCCGAGACCCGCCTGATCGTCGCCGACGTCCTCAAGCGCCGCGACGACGTCGAGCGCCTCGACGCCCGCCCCGCCGTCCGGTCCGGCCTGCTGCCCTCCGTGCGGGACGAGGTCGAGCTGGGCGAGGGCCCCGACGTCCAGCTGTGGCCCCACGTCCACGGCACCGACGCCATGTTCATCTGCCTGCTGCGCAGGCTCCCCGTCCCCACCGAGGAAGGAACCCCGAGCTCATGAGCATCTCGTACTCCACCGACTCCAGCTTCATCCACCCCAGCATCCTCAACGCCGACTTCATGTCCATCGGCGCCGAGCTCGACAAGATCTCCAGCGCCGACAGCGTCCACGTCGACGTCATGGACAACCACTTCGTGCCGAACCTGACCTTCGGGCCGAGCATGGTCGAGCAGATCGTCGAGCGCAGCCCCATCCCGATCGACGCGCACCTGATGATCGAGGACGCCGACACCCAGGCCCCCGTCTTCGCGGAGGCCGGCGCCTCCTCGGTGACCTTCCACCTCGAGGCCGCCCGCGCCCCCGTCAAGCTCGCCCGCGACCTGCGCCGCAAGAACGCCCAGGTCGGCGTCGCACTGCGCCCCGCCACCCCGGTCGAGCCGTTGATCGACATCATCGGCGAGTTCGACATGCTGCTGATCATGACGGTCGAGCCCGGATTCGGCGGGCAGAGCTTCCTCGAGACGATGCTCCCGAAGATCCGTCGTGCCCGCCGCGCGATCTCCGAGGCGAACCTCGAGGTCTCGATCCAGGTCGACGGCGGCGTCAGCCGCGAGACGATCGAGCGCTGCGCCGAGGCGGGCGCGAACGTCTTCGTCGCGGGCTCCGCGATCTACAAGGCCCGCGACGCCGCCGAGGAGATCTCCGCCCTGCGCGAACTGGCGGGCGCCCACGCCGCGCACTGACCTATCCTTGCTCCGTCACATCCTGTGACGTGCTCCGGGGTCGGTGAAAGTCCGAGCCGGCGGTGACAGTCCGCGACCCGCATCCTGCGGTGGAGCCGGTGGAATTCCGGCACCGACAGTACAGCCTGGATGAGAGGCGCACGTCCCGCAGGTCCCGGGACGGCGCACGCCTCCCCGAGCCCCGCAGGCAACCCTTTTCCCCCGGAGCCACTGCATCCGAGGTGAAAGGACCGACATGGACATCCTGCAGTGGCTCTTCGACGCCAAGATCGAATTCGGCGGAGGCCAGTTCCTCCTGCTTCGCGAGGTGCTCGGCAACGTCTTCGGACTGCTCAGCGCGCTCGGCGGCATGCGCCGCAAGGTCTGGGCCTGGCCCATCGGCATCCTGGGCAACGCCCTGCTGCTGACCGTCTTCCTCGGCAGCGTCTTCGGCAACCCGAACTCCGTCGACCTGCTCGGCCAGGCCGGCCGACAGATCATGTTCATCGCCACCAGCGTCTACGGCTGGGTGCGCTGGCGCCAGGCGAAGCACGAGGACGGCACCGCGGTCGAGCCCGTCTGGGCCTCCTGGGGCACCCGCGCCCTGCTGCTCGTCGTGCTCGTCGGCGGCACCGCGGCGCTCACCCCGCTGTTCCGGGCGCTGGGCTCCTACGAGCCGGTCTGGGCCGACGCCTGGATCTTCATGGGCAGCCTGCTGGCGACCTTCGGCATGGCCAAGGGCTGGGTCGAGTTCTGGCTGATCTGGGTCGCGGTCGACCTCGTCGGCGTGCCGCTGCTGTGGAGCGCCGGCTACTACGCGAGCGCGTTCATGTATCTCTTCTACGGCGCGTTCACCCTCACCGGCTTCTTCGTCTGGTGGCGGGTGCGCAGCCGCCGCGACGCCGAGGCCGACCGGGTCACGGTCGAGACCGCGCACCTGGACCCGACGGTCCGCCGCGGCTGAGCCACGGGCGGGGCGCGTGCCCGGCAGGCGGTCCGCACCGCGGAGCACCTGCCGGGACGCGTACCCTGGCCCCGTGAAGGATTTCGAGGCACTGTTCGCCGAGCTGACCCAGAAGGCCCGCACCCGACCCGAGGGATCGGGCACCGTCGCGGAGCTCGATGCCGGCGTCCATCAGATCGGCAAGAAGATCGTCGAGGAGGCCGCCGAGGTGTGGATGGCCTGCGAGCACGAGTCCACCGACGACGCCGCCATGGAGATGAGCCAGCTGCTGTACCACCTTCAGGTCATGATGATCGCCAAGGACATCTCCCTCGAGGACGTCTACCGACATCTCTGAGCCGGCCCCGCGCCGCTCGCCCCCGACTTCCCGTCCCACCCGTCTCGAGGCCGCCGCATCGGCCGAGGAGGATCCGTGCTCCGCATCGCCGTGCCCAACAAGGGCGCCCTGTCCGACCCCGCCGCCGACCTGCTCCAGGAGGCCGGCTATCGCCGCCGCGGCAACTCCAAGGAGCTGGTCGTGGTCGACGAGGACAACGGGGTGGAGCTGTTCCATCTGCGTCCCCGGGACATCGCGGTGTACGTCGGCTCCGGCACGGTCGACGTCGGCATCACCGGCCAGGACATGCTGCTGGACTCCCGCACCCCGGCCCAGGAGATCCTCTCGCTGGGCTTCGCCCGCTCCACCTTCCGCTTCGCCGCGCCCGCCGGGACGCACAGCACCGTAGAGGAGCTGCAGGGCTCCCGCATCGCCACCAGCTACGAGAACCTCGTGGAGGACTACCTCGCCGAGCGGGGGATCAGCGCCGAGGTGGTCCACCTCGACGGCGCCGTCGAGTCCTCGATCCGCCTCGGCGTCGCCGATGTGATCGCTGACGTCGTCGAGACCGGCACCACGCTGCGCGAGGCAGGGCTGGAGCCCTTCGGCGAAGCGATCATGACCAGCGAGGCCGTGCTCTTCTCCCGCCCCGGCATGGAGCTGGACGACGAGGCGCAGCACGCGCTCGAGGTGCTCGAGCGGCGCATCCGCGGCGTGCTCGTCGCCCGCGAGTACGTGATGCTCGACTACGACATCCCCTCCGCGCTGCTGGAGCGGGCGGTCGAGATCACCCCCGGCCTGCAGTCCCCGACCGTCTCTCCGCTGCACGGCGGGGAGTGGTCGGCCGTGCGCGCCATGGTCGACAGCCGCTCCGCGCACCGCATGATGGACGAGCTCTACGAGGCCGGCGCCCGTGCCATCCTGGTCACGGCGATCCAGGCCTGCCGCATCTGAGATCCCGATGAGCAGTGCCGCAGGGTCCCCGGGCCGCGACGACGCACGCGCCGTCGAGGTGTTCCGTCCTCGGGCGGTGCGCTGGGCCGCCTACACCACCGCCGTCATCGTGATGGCCGGGATGATCGGCGGCGCCGTCGTCATCACGAGCTTCCAGCTCGGCGGACGGCTCGGTCTGCTCATGATCGGCCTGCTCATCGCACTGTTCTGCCATCTCGAGGCCTCGGTGCGGGTGGTCGCCCGTCCCGACCGGCTCGAGGTCCGCAACCTCATGCGCACCCGTACCTTCGAGTGGCCCGAGGTGCTCGGGATCAGCTTCCCGATGGGTGATCCCTGGGCCCATCTCGACCTCGCGGACGGGCGCACCCATCCGCTGCACGCGATCCAGCGCTACGACGGCGATCGGGCGATCTCCGCCGCGCACCGCCTGCTGCACCTGGTCCAGGAGCGCGGCGAGGCCCACGGCGAGGGCGACGTCTAGCGCTTCGCGCCGCCCTTGGGCTCCTTGGGCCCCTTGGACTCGCCCTTCGTGCCGCCCGAGCCGCCACCGGCGCCGGGGAGGCGCTCGGCCGCGCAGCGCCCGGCGAGGGCCGCGTACTGGAAGGAGGCGTAGTCCTCGGCGAGGGTCCGTCCCATCGTGGTCATCCGCACGGGCATCTCCTCGAGCGCATCGCGCAGCCCCTTGGCGTCGACCTCGGTGAGGTGGTGCAGCACGCCGCGCTTCTTCGCCGGCTTCAGGATCGTGCTCTTGACCTGTTTCCGCACTGACTCATGAAAAGAGTTGTATCGGGAGTCGGTGCGGGGGAGCACCGGCAGGTGCACCGGTGCGAGCAGCGCCCGCCCGTAGGCAGTGGAGGAGTGGTGGGACAGGCCGCGGTGCCGCGCCCGCTCGTCGGCCTCCGAGACCCGCAGGGTCGCGATCGGCACGCCGCCGAGCACCGAGGCCGCGTGGAGCGACTCCGCCGTCTGGATGCCGGAGAAGCCCCAGCCGGTGCCGGTGCCGAGATTGCCCGGGCCCTGGATTGCGATCGCGACGTCCGCGCCGACCACATGCCGGGCGCCCAGCAGCGCCGAGTGGACCGTGACCGCCTCGAGATCGCCGCCGAAGGACTGCCCGGCGCTGATCACGGCGGTGAGCAGGCCGGCCTCGCGCAGCCGGGCCGCGCTCCTCGAGTAGACGGCGGGCAGCGCCGCGGCATCGGTATGCACGTAGGCGATCCGGGCCGAGCGGCGCCGCGCCCGGATCCCGGCGACGATCGCGGGGAGGGAGGAGTGCAGGTCCGCGACCACCACGGGCATCCCGTCGATGCCGGTGGCCGCCCGGACCGTCTCGTAGTGCTCGCTCCCCGGGTCGTCGAGCGCGTCGACCATGGTCTGCATCGGCGTGTAGCGGGCCTTGACCATGTGGCCTCGCACCTCGGCGGCCTCCGGGAGCACCTCGGTGCGGGCCACGACCATGGCGTCGCCGCCGGTGCCGAGCTCGCGCCGCACGGCGTTGGTGTTCAGCAGCACCTGCTCGCCGGCGCGCGGACGCCCGGTGAGCTCCTCGTAGGCGATCGCGCTCAGCATCCCCGCCCCGTCGTCCAGATCGATCTCGAGTCGGTCCACTCCGGGCCAGGAGCTGGTCACGGCACTCACGGTGCCCCGTTCCCATCGCAGCATGGCCCCAGCCTAGAGGCGCGCGGCGGAAGCTCCGCATCCCCGTGATCCCGTCCGGCTAGTCTGGGCGGGTGGCTTCGAAGAACGTGGAGAGACTGCTCAACGTCATCATGACGATCGGCTCGCGACGGCGGATCGACCGCGCGAAGCTCTTCGCCGTCATCCCCGACTACGCCGAGGCAACGTCCGAGCAGGCCGCGGAGCGGATGTTCGAGCGCGACAAGGCCGCGATCCTCGAGCTCGGGCTCCCGCTCGTCGCCGAGCGGGACGTGCTGGACGAGAACACCGTGCACTACCGGATCGACGCCTCGCCCTCCACGGCGGTGCTCGATCTCACGACCGAGGAGTACACGGTGCTGCTCGCCGCGAGCCGCGCCTGGGACGACGCGACCGCCGGGGGAGCGGCCAGGCGCGTGCGCGCGAAGCTGCTCAGCCTCGGCCACGACGCGGACCCCGACCTGCTGCGGCGCACACCGCGCGGCGCCGTCGAGTCCCTGCCCGTGCTCTCCCCGCTGCTGGACGCCGTGGTGACCGGGCGCTCGGTGCGCTTCACCTATCGCGGCACGCACGGCGCCCCCGCGCAGCGCCATGTCGAGCCGTGGGTCGTCGGCGTCCACGACGGGCACTGGTACGTCTACGGCCACGACCGCGACCGCGACGCGCCCCGCGTGTTCCGTGCCTCCCGGATCGAGTCCTTCCCCGCCGAGGGCCCCGCCGCGAAGGCGCCCCGCCCCGACGACATCGACCTCGCCGACGTGCTCGAGCGGATGCTCGACAGCGACGACCGGGCCTCCGCGCTGCTGCGGGCCGCTCCGTACAAGGCGCTCGCCCTGCGCGACCGCGCCGTCGCCCCGCTCGAGGCCGAGCAGCTGCGCCTGCCCGAGCTGCCCCGCCCGGCGACCCGCCGCCTGGTCCTCGCCGACGCGCGCTGGGTCGAGCTGCTCGAGCCCGCCGCCTGGCGCGCCGAGATCGCCGAGGTACTGGAGGTGGTCGCCGCGCGCCACGAGGGCCCCGCCGCGCTCGACGCCCTCGAGGCCGCCGCGCCGCGCCCCGCCCCACGGATCCGGGTGAGCCCGCAGAGCGGCGACCACCTCTCGCGCCTGATCTCCGCCGCATCCTTCGTCATGAGCCGCGGCGAGGCGGACCTGGCCGAGCTCGCCGAGGCGCTCGGCGTCAGCGAGAAGCAGCTGGTCGACGATCTGCAGGTGCTCTTCGTGTGCGGCGACATGGGCGCCGGCTGGGAGGACCTCATCGAGGCGGAGTGGGAGCACGGCACCGTGCGAGTGCGCAATGCGGAGCCGCTGCGCCGCGCCCTCAGCCTCAGCGCCGTCGAGATCACGGCGCTGCTGGCCGGTCTCGCCGCTCTCGAGCCCGCCGCGGGCGAGGCGGAGCAGGTCGTCGACTCCGCCCGGGTGAAGCTGCTGGCCGCCATGTCCGGCGAGGCACCGGCCGAGGGCGCCCCCGCCCCGCCCGTCCCTCGCCGCGAGGAGATCGCCGAGGCCCTCTCGGCCGACGAGCGGGCCGCCCGCACCGCCGACCGCGCCGAGACGGTGCTCGTTGCGGTGGGCGCCGCGCTGCGCGCCGGGCAGGGCACCGACGAGGCGACGCTGACCATCCGCTACTCCTCGACCGACCGCTCGGGCACGAGCGTGCGCAGGATCCGTCCCGAGCGGATCGAGTCCGATGGGGCTCGCTCCTATCTCGTGGCCGACTGCGAGCTCGCCGGCGGCCGCCGCCGCTTCCGCCTGGACCGGATCGTGGAGATCCTGCCGGGCGGGACCCCGATGAGCAGGCCCGCTCCCGGGGTCGACGCCGACCTCTCCGGCCGTGTCGAAGGCGAGGTGTGGCTGCGCCTGGAGGCCGCCGGGCACTGGATCGCCGAGTCCTTCGCCGCCACCCAGCTGCGCGACGGCGGGGGCGCGACCTACGCCCGTCTCGACGGCCCGGTGCGGGCACCGCTCGTGGACGCGGTGCTCGAGTCCGCCGGCGCCGCCGAGGTGCTGTCCCCTGCCGCGCTCAGAGACACGATCGTGACTGTGGCGCGCGCGGGCGCTGCACGTCACACCCCTCGCTAGGCGCTACCCTGGGACGACCCGCCGTGCGGTGGGCCGAGCCGTCGCCGTGGCGGCCCGTCCGGCGCCCAGTCCCCTGTGGGATGATGGGCGCGCCTGCGCTGAGTCGTGGCGCTGTTGAAAGGGACTTCCATGAACTTCTTCCGCAACCCCTGGGCGATCGTGCTGCTGATCGTGCTCGTGATCCTGCTGTTCGGGGCCAACAAGCTTCCGGGACTCGCGCGCAACATGGGCAAGTCCATGCGCATCTTCAAGAGCGAGGTCGAGGAGATGCGCGGCGACGAGAAGCGCGGGGACGACGAGTACGAGTCGGATCGTCCCGCCCGCTCCGACCGCGCTCGCTCCGACCGCGAGTACGACCCCCGCGACCGTGAGGTTCGCGAGGACCGCGACCGCGAGACCGTCCGCGCCCCGCGCGAGGACGACGAGCCCTACCGCCGCGACTGAGCTCCGCGCCGGGACGGGGCAGGGCCGTATGCCCGTCCCCTCCTGCCGGGCTGGGAGGAAACTGATCCGTGGCGAGTGATACACAGGGACGCGACCAGGCGCAGGGTGCGCCCGCGACGAAGAGGGGACGCGACCCCGAGGGACGCATGTCCCTCGGCGAGCACCTCACCGAGCTCCGCAACCGTCTGGTCATCAGCGCCATCACGGTGCTGGTGTTCTCGGTGGTGGGCTGGTTCCTGTTCGACTGGGTCTTCGAGGCGCTCAAGCGTCCCTTCACGCTCGCCGCAGAACAGGGCCTGCAGGCCGACCTCAACTTCCGGGGGGTCGGCACCGGCCTGAACGTCAAGCTGCAGATGTCCGCCTATGTGGGCCTGCTGCTCTCGTCCCCGATGATCATGCTGCAGATCTGGCTCTTCGTGATGCCGGGCCTGCACAAGAATGAGCGACGCTACGCGATCGGCTTCTTCGGCTCCGCGATCCCGCTGTTCTTCATCGGCTGCCTCGCCGGGTACTGGGCCGTGAACCAGCTCGTGCCCGTGCTGCTGAGCTTCACCCCGCAGGCCGATGGGGTCGAACAGCTCATCAGCTACGACGAGTACCTCTCGCTCCTGGTCAAGACCATGCTCGCCTTCGGCGTCGCCTTCGTGGTGCCGGTGGTCATGGTGCTGCTGAACTTCATGGGCCTGGTCAGCGGCCGCGCGATGCTCAAGGCCTGGCGCTGGATCATCTTCCTGAGCTTCGCCTTCACCGCGGTCATGGTGCCCACGCCCGAGCCGATCACGCTCATCGCGATGTCCGCCGCGATCGCCAGCCTCTTCTTCGGAGCGATCGTCATCGCGCTGCTCCACGACCGGCGCCAGGCGAAGCGCAGCGGCGACGAGGACCTCGACGACGACGAGGCCAGTCGCATCGACGACGAGGTCGAGAAGATCGACGGCCCCTCCCGGCTCGACGAGCCCGACGAGGGCGGCCGGTGAGCAGACTCCGCGTCGGCCTGCTCGCGAACCCCACCGCCGCCCAGGGCACCGCCCATCGCGTGGGACGGCAGGTGGGGCATCTGCTGCATCTCGCGGGCATCTCGGTCGTGGACCTCTCCGGTCCCAGCGCGCACGTCGCCCGGGCCCGGGCGGAGGAGGTCCGCGACTCGCTGACGGCCCTCGTGGTGGTGGGCGGGGACGGCACCGTCTCGCTCGGCGCCGAGATCGTCGCGGGCACCCCCGTGCGGCTCGGGATCGTGCCCGCCGGGAGCGGCAACGACTTCGCCCGCTCGCTGGGGCTCAGCATCAACGATCCCGAGGAGTCCACCCGCGCGCTCCTGCACGCGCTGTCCCGCCCGGTCGTCACCATCGACGCGATCGAGGTGACCTCCGCGGGGGAGAACGCGCTGCCGCACCGGTCCCTCGCGCTCGGCAACGTCAACCTCGGCTTCGACGCGATCGTCAACGCCCGCGCCAACAGCTCCCGGGCGTCCCACACCGTGCGCTACACCACCGCCGTGCTGCGGGAGCTGCCCACCTTCACCCCGCTGCCGTACTGGCTCGAGATCGACGGCGGCGAGCGGTTCGAGATCGACGCGCCGCTGCTGTCCCTGTGCAGCTCCGGGGTCTACGGTGGCGGGATGCAGATGGTCCCGAACGCCCGCATCGACGACGGGCAGCTCGAGCTGCTGAGCGTCGAGGGACGGGGGAGACGCGATCTCCTGCGATTCTTCCCCCGCGTCTTCAAGGGCACCCACACCGAGCTCGAGGGTGTGCGGATCCGCCCGGTGCGCGAGGTGACCGTGGGACTGCGCCACGGCCGCTCGTTGCGCGCCTACGCCGACGGGGAGGCCCGCTCCCTGCTGCCCCTCACCGCGCGCGTGCTGCCCGGCGCTGTGCGCCTGCTTGCCGATCTCTCGGCGCTGCGCGGCGAGAGGGCGGTCGACGGGGGAGCGCAGTGACCTCTCCTTCCGAGAAGTACGCCGCCTGGGCCGAGGAGAAGCGGCGGGAGAACTCCGAGCTCACCGCCTTCACCGCCCGCTACGACTTCGCACTGGACGACTTCCAGCTCGCCGGCGGCCGCGCCCTCGAGGACAGCCGCTCCGTGCTGGTGGCCGCCCCGACCGGCGCCGGCAAGACCGTCGTCGGCGAGTTCGCGGTGCATCTCGCGCTCGCGCAGGGCCGGAAGGTCTTCTACACCGCGCCGATCAAGGCGCTGTCCAACCAGAAGTTCGGCGAACTGGCGGACTGGCTGGGCGCGGAGCGCGTCGGCCTGCTGACGGGCGACACCTCGATCCGCCCCACCGCGGAGGTGGTCGTGATGACCACCGAGGTGCTGCGCAACATGCTGTACGCGGACTCCGACCTGCTGGACGGGCTGGGCTTCGTGGTGATGGACGAGGTGCACTACCTCGCCGACCGCCTGCGCGGGCCCGTGTGGGAAGAGGTCATCATCCACCTGGACCGCTCCGTCCAGCTGGTCGCGCTCTCGGCGACGGTCTCGAACGCCGAGGAGTTCGGGGCCTGGCTCCAGGAGGTGCGGGGCGAGACCTCGATCATCGTCTCCGAGACGCGGCCGGTGCCGCTGTGGCAGCACGTGATCGTCGGCGAGGAGCTGCTGGACCTCTTCGTCGACGCCGACGGGGAGGCCGTCGTCTCCCACGGCCCCGGTGCCCGCAGCGATCGTCAGGTCAACCCCGAGATCGAGCGCATCACCTCTTTCTCCCTGCCGGTGGACGAGCGCAGCGGGGGGCAGCGAGGCCGCGGCTATCGCGGCCGGAAGGGCACCCGCGGCCGCCACCGCCCCCGCGGCGCCGGACGCCACGGCTCG
>NZ_KV788865.1:0-2695 GCF_001807385.1 Brachybacterium sp. HMSC06H03
GAGGAGGCGGAGGCGGCCGAGGCCGCGGAGCTCGAGGCGGGCGCGGCCGCCGACGGTGCGACACCGGCCACCGTCACGTCGCCGGCCTCGGGAGCGAACGGCGAGATGCGGGCGTGCTCGCCCGTCGTCACCGCCGCATGCTCCCCGGTCGACTCGGCGGCACCGTTCGCGGAGCCCGGCACGGTGCTCGGCGGCTTCGCGGCGGCCCTGCGCCGGCGCGCACGGTGGGGACGCGCGGCCGGCGCGTCCTCGGCGTCGACCGCGGGATGCTCTCCGGTGACCATGAGCGGCGGCGCGATCAGCGGCTCGTCGGCCCCGGGGCCGAAGAGCGGGCGGTCGTCGGCCTCGCGCGGGGAGATCCGGCCGCTCGGCTCCACGCGCAGGTGGTGACGTACGTCGGGCTCGACGATGACCACGTCGAGCTCCTCGTCGGCGCTCTTGGCGGAGGTGATGAAGACCTGCTTGACCCGGTCCCGGATCTCGGGGAGGTCGGCCCCGGAGACCTCGACGGACTCGTCCGCCAGATGCACCGTGGCGGTCGTCTCGGAGGTGATGCGCGCCTGCGCGATCATCTGGTCATCCCTTCCATGCTGAGCGCCGCCGGACGGGGTCCGCGGCAGAGGTTCGGGACCACTCTACGGGCGCGGCGGCTCCCTCCCGCGCCTACAGTGGCGGCGTGCACATCACGTCCCTCAGCGACCCGGCCGTGCCCGGCGCGGACGAGGACGCGGCGGGGGTGCTGGGCGAGGTCGCCGTGGTCCTGGACGGGGCCGGTGTGCCCGCCCGCTTCCGCTCCGGATGCCGTCACGGCGTCGCCTGGTTCTCCCACACCCTCGCCGCCCGCCTCCTCGCCCGCGCCCAGGACCCCTCCCTCCCGCTCGCCGGCGCCCTCGCCGCCGCGATCGGCGAGGTCCGCTCCCTGCACGAGCACGAGTGCGACCTCGAGGCGGGCGGCCCCTCGGCCACCGTGGCCGCCGTGCGCCGCACCGGGACGCACCTCGAGCACCTCGTGCTCTGCGACGCCTCCCTGCTCCTGGAGCATCGGGACGGCTCCGTCGTGCGCCTGACCGACCGGCGCATCGAGGAGGTGGTGCGCCGCGAGCGCGGCGCCGAGGCGATCGAGGCGTGCCGCAACGCCCCCGGCGGCTTCTGGGTCGCCCGTCACGAGCCGGCGGCCGCGGACGAGGCGCTGACGGGCCGGGTCCCGCTCGCGGACCTCGCGGCCGTCCATCTGCTCAGTGACGGCGTGACCCGGGCGGTGGAGCTGCTGGGGCTGCACGACGACGTCTCGCTCGCTCGCGCCCTCTCCGCAGATCCGCGGGCGGTGATCTCCTCGATCCGGCGAGCGGAGGACGCGCTGGCCCCGGAGCGGGCGCCGCGCAAGCGCCACGACGACGCGACCTCGCTCACCCTCCATCTTCGAGCTCCCATCGTGGAGGATCGGGCATCACGGACGAATCACCCCTGAGGTGCAGCTGGGAGAACCGTGCATGCGCAGTGGGAGTGCGGGATCGACGTCGAGGGTGACCGGAGCGCCGACCATCCGGCCGGGCGGCGGTGCCGCGTCCGCGAAGTGCCCTCCGACCGCGACTCTTGACGCTTTCATGGGGATCGCTCGACCTTTTCCAGGCGTGTCGTCCGAACTATGTTTCCTGCACGTCACCTGCAAGAACAGGACGCCCCCGTGCGTTTACAGACGGCGATCCAGGGCCTAGACTCGGTGTCACGACGTCGTTCGGGAAGGCGTCGCGAGCCCCAGCGGGGAGCGTGACGTGAAGAACGGACGGAGTCGGTCTTCGGGGGATGAAACCCCCGCGTTCGGCTGGTAGTGTTCCGAGCGTCGGAAGACATTGAAAATTTGAGAGATGTGCCGTTCCTCAAGACCCCCCTCATGGGGAGCGGCCGGACGGGCGACAATGCCAGGTTCCCCCACCTGTGGCAGCCCGTCCAGCCTGTTCGCCCGCACCCACCCCTGACGGACGACAGGCCTGACGAGCGGTCCGTGAGCCCCCGACACTGTCGGCTGAGAGCTCCGGGCCGCTCGTCGCATTCCATGGCGGTTCGCCGCTGATCCCGCACGGCCGACGGCGCGGCCGGAGCACGGCGCGCGACCGGCGACCCAGCCGGAGCACGGCAGATCCGGTCGGCGCGCAGCCGACGCGGCCGGAGCGTGCCGGGCCCGGAGCAGGGACGACCCCGCCCGGCCCGGCGCCTCCGCGCCTCAGGACCCCAGGACCGCGACGTCGCTGCCCGGGTCCAGGCGGTAGCCGGCGCCGCGCACCGTCGAGATCAGGCGGCGGTAGCGGCCGAGCTTGGTGCGCACGCGGCGCACGTGCACGTCGACCGTTCGCTCACCGGTGTCCTCGGGTGCATCGGCCCAGACCGACTCCATGAGCTCGGTGCGGGAGATGGTGCGGCGCGAGTCGCGGGCCAGCTTGGCCAGCAGCTCGAACTCCTTGTGGGTGAAGTCCACGTCCTGTCCGTCGATCCGCACCCGGCGGCCGAACAGGTCGATGACCAGCGAGTCCTCAGGGGCCAGCGAGGGGCTCGCGGGGCTGACGGCCGTGGCCTGCAGCTGGCGGCGGCGGGCCGCCTCTGCGTCGCGACGCGCCGGCGAGTTCGGGGAGACGATCCCCTTGCGACGCGGCCGCAGCGGGCTCACCGCGGCGGCGCCCTGGGCGCGGGGCGGCAGGGG
>NZ_KV788866.1:0-18495 GCF_001807385.1 Brachybacterium sp. HMSC06H03
CGACGCGGGCGCGAACGTGCTCGGCGCCGCCGTGGGCGCCGCCGCGACCCGCACCCTCCCGCCCCCTGCCCGTCTCGCGCTGCTCGGCGGGGTCGTCGCGCTGACCCTGGCCAGCGAGCAGGTGAGCTTCAGCGCGGTCATCGACCGCACCCCGGCGCTGCGAGCGCTGGACCGCGCAGGCCGGCTGCCCGTGCCCTCCCGCGCCGTGGACGGCTCCGCCGTCCCCGGGACGACCGACGGGCCCGCCGCGCCGTCGGAGCCGCCGAGGACGTCCAGCGGCCCGGACGACGCGGAGGAGGCACGATGAACGGGACCGACACCGCGTCGGAGGCACGGCCCGCGCCCCGCAGCGGCCGCATCGCCCGCTCCGTGCTGCGCGGCGCGGGGATCATCCTGATCGTCACCGTGTTCGCACGGATCGCGGGCTTCGTGCGCTATCTCGTGTTCGGCGCGAGCGTGGGCGCCGGCGACGTGGGCACCGCCTACACCACCGCCAACATGCTCCCCAACGTGCTCTTCGAGATCGTCGCGGGCGGGGCGCTCGCCGCGGCCGTCGTGCCGCTCATCGCGGGCCTCGTGCCCGAGCGGGACCCCGAGGAGACGGAGGGGACGGCCGACGTGCCCGTGCCTGCGCCAGCCGCCGGGACGACCGCGGTCCCGCAGCCGTCCACGGCGACGCCGGAGCCCACGACCTCGGCCCCCGGCTCACCGGCGTCGCCGCAGAGCGCCTCCTCGCCCGACTCGCCGACGCGCCCCGTCCCCGCCGGTGCGGCGCTCGCCGACCGGATCATCTCGGCGCTGCTGACCTGGACGGTGATCGGCACCCTGCTCCTCGCCGCGCTCGTGATCGCCCTCGCCGAGCCGCTCTCTCAGCTGCTGCTCGCCTCGGACCAGACCGGGGCGGCCGGCGTCGGCCTCGGCGCGACGCTGCTGCGGATCTTCGCGGTCCAGCTGCCGTTCTACGGGGTCTCCGTCGTGCTGGCCGCCTACCTCCAGGCCCGGCGGCGCTTCCTCTGGCCGGCGATGATGCCGCTGCTGTCCTCCCTGGTGGTGATGGCGTCCTATCGCGTCTACGCCCTGCTCGTGCCGTCGGTCGCGACGGTCTCCACCATCGACGGCGCCGCCGTGCAGTGGCTCGGCTGGGGCACCACCGCCGGGGTCGTCGTGATGGCGCTGCCCGTCGCGATCGCCTCCGCCCGGGCGGGGCTGCGCGTCCGCCCCGCGCTGACCATGCCCGCCGCGCACGCACGGCGCGCCCTCGCCCTCGGCGGAGCGGGGCTCGGGGCGGTCGGCGCCCAGCAGATCGTGCTCGCCCTGGTGATGCTGCTGGCCATGCGCGCGGGCGGCGTCGGCACCCTGCCTGTCTTCCAGTACGCCCAGGCGCTCTACCTGCTGCCCTACGCGGTGCTGGTGGTGCCGCTGGTGACCTCCGTCTTCCCGCACCTGTCCGAGCTGCGCCTGGTCGGGGACGTCACCGGCTTCGCCCGTGTCGCCGCCGTCTCGGTGCGCACCGTCGTCGGCGTGTCCGTGGTCGGGGCGGCGATGCTCATCGCGGCCGGCCCGGCGCTCGGCCAGTTCTTCCGCCACATCGACCGGGCCGAGGCGACCGGGGTGGGCTCCGCGACCGCGGGCCTCGCGCTCGGGCTGGTCGGCTTCGCGGTGGCGACCCAGTGCACCCGCATCCTCTCCGCGGCCCTGCGCGCCCGGGACGCGCTGATGGTCGGCGCGGTCGGCTGGGGCATCGCCCTGGTCGCCCTGCTCGTCCTGGTGCTGCCCAGCCCCGCCCGCTCCGCCGCGGAGGCGGCCACCGCCTTCGCCCTCGCGATCGCGGCCGGCATGGCGGTGGGCGGCCTGGTCGGTCTCTCCCGCATCTGGGACCTGCTCGAGCACGGCGGCCACGAGCGCCAGGTGCGCCGCACCGCCCTCGCGGTCCCCGTCGCCGTGCTCGTCGGGGCGGTGCCGGGACTGCTGCTGGGCCGTCTGCTGATCACGGTCGACACCGGCGAGGTGCCCACCGTGCTCTACGGCATCCTGTGCGGGCTGGTCGCGGCCGTGCTCTCCGCCGCGGTGCTCGGCGCGGTGGACCGGGAGCTCGCCGTCGGCGTGCTGCGACGCCTGCGGAGGGCGGGCTGATGCGCGTCCTGCTCGTTCGCCCCACCGCCAGCGGGGGACTGGCCGCGCACGTAGACCAGGAGCTCGCGCTGCTCGAAAGCGCAGGACGACGCGTCGCCGAGGCGCCGGTGCGGATCCGCGAGCGCCCCAGCCCCCGGGAGGACGCCGCGACCGTGACGGCGCTGCGCCGGATCGTGCGAGGCGCCGGGGAGCCCGTCGCCGTCCATGCCCACGGGCTGCGCGCCGGGGCCCTGGCCGCCCTGGCCGTGCCCCGCCGGGGCGGGCACCGGCTCGTGGTCACCCTGCACAACCGCACCGTCGGCGGGGTCCCCGCCCGAGCGATCGGCGCCGCGCTGCTGCGGCTCCTCGCCCGCCGAGCCGACACCGTGCTCGCCGTCTCCCCGGACCTCGCGGAGGACGCCCGCCGCGCCGGCGCGCGCGACGTGCGACACGCCGTGATCCCCGCCCCGCGGCGCCCGGAGGAGGCGGGGGAGCAGCGCTCCGCGAACGACGGGACCGGCGCCCGGGATGCGACCGGGCCGGGAACGCCCGTGGCCCTCGTCGCCCTCGTCATCGCCCGGCTCGCCCCGCAGAAGGGGCTGCACGACCTGCTCGACGCGGCGGCCCTGCTGCGCGGCGAGGAGGTGCGGATTCTCGTCGCCGGCGACGGTCCGCTGGAGCGCGAGCTCGCCGCCCGCATCAGCGCGGAGGACCTCCCCGTCGACCTGCTCGGCCGTCGTCAGGACGTCCCCGACCTGCTGCGCCGCGCCGATCTGGTGCTCTCCGCCGCCCGCTGGGAGGGACAGCCCGTCGCCCTCCAGGAGGCGCTCCTGGCCGGCCGCGCGATCGTCGCGACCGACGCCGGCGGCACCCGCTGGGTCACCGGAACGGCCGCGCACCTGGTCCCCGTCGGTGACGCGGAGGCGCTCGCCGCGGCGGTCAGCACGCTCCGCGCCCCGCTCGCACGGCGCCGCGCCGAGACCGCCTCCCGGCGGCGGGCCCGCGAGCTCCCGCGTGCCGAGGATCTCCTGGCCCAGCTCGAGGAGATCCTCGCCCCCGCACCCCGCCGATGGTAGGTTGGCCGTCCGTGGCAGACACGAGCGCGAGCGCACCCCAGACCGGCACCGGCCCCATCCCCCGGATCGGGGCGGCCGCATCGGCCAAGCCCTTCCGCAACGAGGGCACCACCAAGCACATCTTCGTCACCGGCGGTGTCGTCTCCAGCCTCGGCAAGGGACTGACCGCTTCCTCCCTCGGGATGCTCCTGCGCAGCCGCGGGCTGCGCGTGACGATGCAGAAGCTCGACCCGTACCTCAACGTGGACCCGGGCACGATGAACCCCTTCCAGCACGGCGAGGTGTTCGTCACCGAGGACGGCGCCGAGACCGACCTCGACATCGGCCATTACGAGCGGTTCCTCGACGAGAACCTCTCCGCGAACGCGAACGTGACCACCGGCCAGGTCTACTCCACCGTGATCGCCAAGGAGCGCCGCGGCGAGTACCTCGGCGACACCGTGCAGGTCATTCCGCACATCACCAACCAGATCAAGGAGTCGATGCGCTCCCAGGCCGGTGACGACGTGGACGTGATCATCACCGAGGTCGGCGGCACCGTCGGCGACATCGAGTCCCAGCCCTTCCTCGAGGCCGCGCGCCAGGTCCGGCAGGACATCGGCCGCGAGAACGTGTTCTTCGTGCACGTCTCCCTGGTGCCGTTCATCGGCCCGTCCCAGGAGCTGAAGACCAAGCCCACCCAGCATTCCGTCGCCGCACTGCGCAGCATCGGCATCCAGCCCGACGCGATCGTGCTGCGCGCCGACCGGGCGCTGCCCGCCTCCGTGAAGTCGAAGATCTCCTCGATGTGCGACGTGGACATCGACGCGGTCGTCACCTGCGCCGACGCCCCCTCCATCTACGAGATCCCGCTCGTGCTGCACGGCGAGGGCCTGGACGCCTATGCGATCCGGCGGCTGGACCTGCTCAGCCACGACGTGGACTGGAGCCAGTGGGAGGAGCTGCTGCGCCGCGTCCAGCATCCCGCCTACGAGGTCACCGTCGCCCTGGTCGGCAAGTACGTCGACCTGCCCGACGCATACCTCTCGGTCACCGAGGCGCTGCGCGCCGGCGGCTTCCACCACAGCGCGAAGGTCACGATCCGCTGGGTCGAGTCGGACCTGTGCGCGAGCGAGGACGGGGCCCGCGAGCAGCTCGCGGACGTCGACGCGATCGTCGTCCCCGGCGGCTTCGGCGTGCGCGGCGTGGACGGGAAGGTCGGCGCGCTAAGCCACGCCCGCACCCACGGCCTGCCCGCGCTGGGCCTCTGCCTGGGCATGCAGTCGATGGTGATCGAGTACGCCCGCACCGAGCTGGGCCTGACGGGGGCGCACTCCACCGAGTTCGACCCCGACACCGCCCATCCCGTCATCGCGACCATGGCCGAGCAGGAGGACATCGTCTCCGGCGCCGGGGACCTGGGCGGCACCATGCGGCTCGGCTCCTACGCCCACACCCTCGCCGAGGGCTCCCTCGCCGCCGAGGTGTACGGCACCACCGAGGTCGCCGAGCGGCATCGCCACCGCTACGAGGTCAACAACGCCTATCGCGACCGGCTCGAGCAGGCGGGGCTGCGCATCTCCGGAGTCTCCGAGCTGACCGAGGACCACTCCCTGGTCGAGTTCGTGGAGCTGCCCGCAGACGTGCACCCCTTCTACATCGGCACCCAGGCCCATCCCGAGCTGAAGTCCCGCCCCACCCGCGCCCATCCGCTGTTCGCGGGCCTGATCGGGGCGGCGCTCGACCTCCAGAAGTCCACCCGCCTGCTCGAGGTGGAGCCCGACGGGACCGTGCCCGAGCTCGCCGAGCGCGAGGACGACCAGGGCCAGCAGGACTGAGACCCGCGCGAGTGCGCCGGGACCTCCCCTCTCGGCGGCCCGCGACGACCGAGGACGGAGCGGCGATGACCGACGACACGACCACGCACCCGCGGCACGGTGGCGAGGACCCGCTGCGCGACGAGGCCGACCAGCGCCCCGTCGCCGCGCACCGCACGGTGCACGAGGGGATGGTGTGGGACCTGGTGCGCGACACGATCGACTTCGCGCCGGGCGTGCGCTTCGACCGCGAGTACATCCGACACACCGGCGCCGTCGCGGTCCTCGCCGTGGACGAGGCCGACCGGGTGCTGCTGATCCGCCAGTACCGCCATCCCGTCGGCCATCGGCTGTGGGAGATCCCGGCGGGGCTGCTCGACCTCGCCGGCGAGCCGCCCCATGTCGCGGCCGCCCGCGAGCTCGCAGAGGAGGCCGGCTGCGAGCCGGTGCGGATGTCCACCCTGGTGGATCTCCGCCCGAGCCCGGGAGGCAGCGACGAGGTGATCCGGGTCTACCTCGCCGAGGGCGTGCGCGAGAGCGAGGAGGAGTTCGAGCGCGTCCACGAGGAGGCGGAGCTGATCCGCCGCTGGGTGCCGCTGGACGAGGCCGTCGCCGCAGTGCTCGAGGGCAGGATCACCAACGGCACCGCGGTCGCCGGGCTGCTCGCCCTGCAGGCGCTGCGCGGCGGGGGAGCACCCGCGGCCGCGCTGCGACCCGCCGACGCGCCGTTCATGGAACGACCCGGACGAGACTGAGCGAGCGCTTCCCGGGCTCAGACGGACTCGACGAGGGCCCGGTGGATCACCGGCGCGGACTGCTCCGCCTGCCAGGGACGGGCGCCCAGGTCGCGCAGCGCCTGCTCGACCTCCGACTCGGTCCCGGCCTCCTCGTGCTCCCACACCCACTGGCGCAGCAGCGCGGGCTGGAGGAGGTTCTCCGGCGGCATCTCGAGATCCTCGGCGCGCTCGTTCACCGCGGCGCGCACCACCTGGTAGCGCTCGGCCACCTCGGGATGCTTCTTGGACCAGAGCTTGTGGGGCGGGGGATAGGAGCGCTCGGAGCGCTCCGGCAGGTGCGAGGCCGGCAGCTCGATGCCCGAGCGGGCCACCTGCCACCAGCGGTCCTTGTGCCGCATCTTCGACGGCAGCGCCCGGTCGAAGGCCTCCCTCCCGCGCGGCGCCTCCTTCGCGGCGGCGACGAGGTCGCGGTCCTTGATCACCCGGTGCGGGGAGAGGTCCGCCTCGCTCGCGAGCTCGTCGCGGCGGGTCCACATCTCCCGCGCCGCCGCGAGCTGCCGCACGGTGCGCAGGGCGCCCAGGCCGTGCAGCCCCCGCCAGCTCGAGGAGCGGGTGGGACCGTGCTCGCGGGTGCGCTCGTGGGCGAACTCCTGAGCGGCCCAGTCCGCCTTGCCGGCCTCCTCGAGGCGCTGCGCCAGCACGTCCCGCACCTGGACCAGCACCTCGACGTCGAGCGCGGCGTAGACCAGCCAGCTCTCCGGCAGCGGCCGCTTCGACCAGTCCGCGGCGGAGTGCTCCTTGGCCAGGCGCAGGGCGAGGGTGTCCTCGACCACCGCGCCGAGGCCGACCCGCTCCATGCCCAGCAGCCGCGCCGCGAGCTCGGTGTCGAACAGGCCGCCCGGGTGCAGGCCCAGCTCCGCCAGGCTCGGCAGATCCTGCCCGGCCGCATGCAGCACCCACTCGCGCTCGGCCAGAAGGGTGCGCAGCGTGCCCGGCATCGTGAACGCCAGCGGGTCGATCAGTGCGGTCCCGGCCGCCTCGGTGCGCAGCTGCACCAGATAGGCGCGGGAGCTGTAGCGGTAGCTGGAGGCGCGCTCTGCGTCCACCGCGACCGGCTCGGCGGGATCGGAGGCCGCCGCCTCGCACCAGGCCAGCAGCGGCTGGATGCGGTCGATCACGGGCACGAGGCCGTCGCGGGGCGCGGTGAGGTCCCGCAGCTCGGGTCCTGCGGCGGGAGTGGTGGCGGTGTCGTGGGGCATCTGGGTGCTGGCTGCGCTGTCCGTGGTCTCGAGGGGGCGGGGGCGGCGAAGGCCGCGCGTGCGGGTGCGGCGGCGGGAGCGGGACGCCGCAGGATCGGCGTGATCGGCGGGGGAGGCGTCGCTCGCGGCGTTCACCGCAGCTCCCCGTCGTCCTCCGCGGTGCGGGGCGCTCGCGCATGGTGGGTGGGCGCGATCGCCGAGATCTGCGGGGGCGCCGGGGGCAGCCCCCCGGCGGCGGCGAGCATCGCGGTCCAGGCCGCGAAGTGCGGGGCGAGGGCGAGGTCCCCGTCCTCGGAGGGCTCCGGCGTCCACGACACCCGCATCTCGACGTCGACCGTGGAGGGCCGTGAGGCGAGCGCGCCGTAGGACTGCGAGACGACGCGGGTCGCCGTGCAGCCGAGCTCCCGGGCCTCGGCGTCGTGCAGCTCGAGGGACTCGGTCACCCAGGACCAGGCGACGTCGCCGAGCATCGACTCGATAGCGAACTCGGGCTCGAGCTGCGCCTGGACCAGCGCGACCATCCTCGAGGTGCCGTCCCAGGACTCCTGGCCGGCCGGGTCGTGCAGGACCACCAGTCGACCGGAGGCGAGCTCGTCGTCATGGACCAGGATCTCCCCGGTGCAGGCCCACGTCGAGGGCGCCATGCGGGATGGGGCCGGGATGGTGCGCCATGTGAACTCCGGGCGATGAGGAGCGCTGGTCATGACGTCGATGGCGGCGCGGAAGGTGTCGTCGCCGGTGCGGATTCGATGGACGGACACGCAGGGAGGCTATCCCCGGCGTGCTCGTGCGCCCGGCAGGCGCGCCGGGGTCAGCCGCGGTCGGCGGCGTCGTCGCTGTGCAGCAGGCTGATCGAGTTGATGCAGTAGCGCTGGTCGGTGGGGGTGGGGAAGCCCTCGCCCTCGAAGACGTGCCCGAGGTGCGAGCCGCAGTTCGCGCAGCGCACCTCGATGCGGCGCATGCCGAGGGAGGTGTCCTCGAGCAGCTCCACCGCGTCGGAGTCGCTCGGGGCGTAGAACGCCGGCCAGCCGCAGTGGGCGTCGAACTGGGTCTCGGCGGTGAACAGCTCGACGCCGCAGGCGCGGCAGGCGTAGGTGCCGGCGGGACGCACCTCCTCGTACTCGCCGCTGCCGGGGCGCTCGGTGCCGCCCTGGCGGAGCACCTGGTACTCGGCGGGGGAGAGCCGCTCGCGCCACTCCTCCTCGCTGATAGCGACCGGGTAGGGGCGGGTGCCGATGGGATCGGCGGACATGATGCCTCCGCTCTGCGGCGCCTGGCGCCGCCTGGGGCCGCGGACCGGCAGGGACGGGCTCGTCGCCGCCGGCGCGGACGGGTGTTCTCAGGGTCAATGGTAGTGCGTCGATAGGATGCGCGATATGACGCGCGACCTCTTCCGGAACCGCCCGACCACGGCTGTGACCCTTCGCGAGCGGCTCCTGGCCGCACGCCCTGACCAGGCGCGATGGTCCCACGTGGCGGGCTACGGGATCACCGGGGCCGCCGGGGCGTTCGCGCTCAGCGCAGGGCTGCTCACCGTCGGCGCCCGGGTCATGGCCCGACTGCCGCTGGTGCCGCGGGAGAGCCTGCGCGGGCGGCCGGACGTCACCGTCCGCGCCGTCCACCCCGACCGGGTGCACCTCGACGCCTCCGCGACCACGCGCCGCGACGGGCTGCTGGCGCTGCGCCAGTCCGGCGGGACCGTGCACGTGCGGCTCGGACCGGTCGACGATCACCCCACGCAGACCACCGTCTCCCGGCCGCTGCTCGCCCGCGACACCGACGAGCCGCTCCTCGTGGACCGGGCGACGTCCAACGGCTTCTTCTGGGCCGGCACGCCGCAGACGGCGCACGGGCTGGGGACGGAGGAGGTGGAGATCAGCTCGCCCGTCGGCCCGATGCCGGCGTGGCTCGTGCGGCCCGACGAGGCCGAGGGGTCCGCGCCGGGGCAGGAGGACACCTGGGCGATCCTGGTGCACGGCCACGGCTCCGCCCGCGGCGAGGCGCTCCGCGTGATCCCGCTCCTGCACCGGCTGGGGCTGACCAGTCTCACCATCACCTACCGCAACGACGTCGGCGCCCCCGCCTCCGCGGACCGGATGCACCATCTGGGCTCGGCCGAGTGGGAGGACACCGAGGCGGCGATCGAGTACGCGGTGGCCCAGGGCGCCCGGCGCCTCGTGCTGGTGGGCTGGTCGATGGGCGGGGGGATCGTGCTGCGCACCTCCGTGCGCTCGGCCCACCGCGACCTCATCGAGGCCCTCGTGCTCGACTCCCCGGCCGTGGACTGGCAGGACATCCTCGTCTACCACGCCACCGCGCTGAAGGCTCCCGCCCCGATGCGGCGGCTCGCGCTGTGGATGATGACCTCGAGCATCGGGGCGCGGATGGTGCGCCTGCACGAGCCGCTGGCGCTGCACGAGATGACCCCCGCCTACTACGGCCGTCACCTGCGCCACCGCACCCTCCTCTTCCACGCCCTGGACGATGCGACGGTGCCGCCCGCCCCGAGCCGGCATCTCGCCGCGCTGCGGCCGGACCTGATCGAGTTCGAGCCCTTCGAGGGCGCCTCCCACACCCGCGAGTGGAATCGCGACCCGGCCCGGTACGAGCGGCTGCTGGCCGACTTCCTCGGCGATGCGCTCGGTCTGGGGGAGCAGGCCGCCGCGCTCGAGGTGCCGGTGCGCGATCCCGCCGCACCCGCGCTCGAGGGATCGATCGGGCTGCGTCTCTGAGCGATCGGCCCCCTCCGGGCACCGACCGTGCCCTGACCCTTCGCACTCCGACCGCGCCTGGACCGGGCGTGCTCAGGAGCGCCGATAGCGCGACAGCGTCGCGCCCTCGCCCAGCAGCAGGGACTCCAGCGTCCAGCGCGTCTGGTGCGGGGCGCCGTCGAGCACGCGCGGGGAGGGGCCGCCGACGGTGCGGTGCGCGGTGGTGAAGCACAGCTCGTCCAGCAGCTCCGCCTCCGCCAGCCGGGCGAGGGTCGACGGTCCGCCCTCGGCCTGGATCAGCCGCATCCCCCGGGCGGCGAGCGCCTCGACCGCCTCCAGCGGGGAGTCGGCGGCGAGCACCTGGGCGGCGGGCAGGCCCGAGCGGCGCGCGGCGTCCTTCGCCCCGGCCGACGGGGTGAGCAGGTAGGTCGGCTGATCGGGGTCGACGTAGTCCGGCAGCTCCCCGCTGCGCGACCAGATCGCGAGCGCAGGTCGCGGGGCGCCGCCGGGCCGGAGGGAGGGCCGCAGCAGGTCCGTGCGGCCGCGCACGCTTCGGTAGTCCTCCGCCCGCACGGTCGCCGCCCCCACGAGCACCACGTCGGCGAGCGCCCGCAGCACGGAGAACAGGAACGAGTCGTCGGGGTCGTGGAGCGAGCCGGAGGTCCCGTCGGCCCCCGCGATCGCGCCGTCGATCGTGGTGGTCATCATCGCGCGCACGTGCACGGCGCCCGGCGGGAGCTCCGGGGCGGCGTACAGCGCGGCGAGCGCGCGGGCGCCCTCGGCGTCGGCCGGGACGGGCACGGTGGAGGGCAGCGGGGCGCCGTCGCGCAGCAGCAGGTGCACGGGGACTCCTTCGCACAGGGCATGGAGGGCAGAGGTGTGTCCTCGATCATCGCGCACCGGGGAACCGCCCGGGGCACGGCACGCGGTGCGGGATGCGCCCCTAGACTGACCGGCGTGACCGACTCCCTCTGCGACCGTCGCCCCGAACCGACCCTCGAACGACTGCTCGCGGACCTCGTGCCCCCGCCCCGCTTCGCCCAGGCGCGCCTGGAGAACTACGTCCCCGACCCCGCGCACCCCTCCCAGCAGGAGGCCAAGGAGCGCGTCTCCGCCTTCGCCGCCGCCCTCGACCGGCCGCGCGGCGGATTCCTCTCCCGGCTGCGCCGACGCAGCGAGGCGGCCCGCGGCATCTACCTCGACGGCGGCTTCGGCGTGGGCAAGACCCACCTGCTCACCTCGCTCTTCCACGCGGTCGAGGGGGAGAAGGTCTACGGCACCTTCGTGGAGTACACCGACCTGGTCGGCGCGCTCGGCTTCCAGAAGGCCGTGGACCTGCTGGGGGCCTCGCGCCTGGTCTGCATCGACGAGTTCGAGCTCGACGACCCCGGCGACACCCTGCTCATGACGCGGCTGATCCGGGAGCTCTCCGACCGAGGCGTCTCCATCGTCGCGACCTCCAACACCCTCCCCGACGCGCTCGGCGAGGGTCGCTTCGCCGCCCAGGACTTCCTGCGAGAGATCCAGGCGATGGCCGAGCGCTTCGAGGTGCTGCGGATCGACGGCGAGGACTACCGGCGCCGCGACGGGGTCGCCGAGATCTCCGCCCTGCCCGAGCAGGAGGTGCGCGAGCACGCCGCGGCGCAGGACGGCGCGACCCTCGACGGCTTCGACGAGCTGGTCGCTCATCTCATGCTCGTCCACCCCTCCCGCTACGGCGCCCTGATCGACGAGGTCGCCGCCGCGCACCTCACCGGGGTGCACGGGCTCACGCACCACCACGACGCGCTGCGCTTCGTGGTGCTCGTGGACCGGCTCTACGACCGGGAGGTCCCGGTGCTCCTCTCCCTCGCCCCCGCGGGCGGCGCGGAGGCCGACGGCCGGGCCGCGGCGAGCGAGCCCGGGGACGGTGTGCTCGAGGACCTGTTCTCCGCCGAGCTGCTGCGCTCCGGGTACCGCAAGAAGTACCTCCGGGCACTGTCGCGCCTGGCCTCCCTCGCCCGGGACGGCCTCGTCCTCAGCCGCTGAGGCGCGCCCCGCTCAGCACGGCCGCTCCCGCACCGTCCAGGTGCACGCCCCCGTCCTGTCCGTGACGGAGCGGCCCGAAGGAGCCCAGCACCTCCTCGGCGTGGAGCACCCGCCCGTCGGCCGCGGCGAGCGCGCCCGGGCCGCGGTGGGCGAGCACCGAGAGCTCCCCGCGATGCATCAGCACCGTCTCCTCGGCGAGCACCTCGACGCGGGTCGCGGCCAGATCGCCCGAGCGCAGCGCCTCGTGCGCGCGGCGCAGCGCGATCAGCTCCCGGTACCACTCGAGCATCCGCCCGTGCTCGCCCTCGGTGCGCTCCTCCCAGCGCAGCTGCGAGCCGACGAAGGTCGAGCGCTGCTGCGGGTCGGGCACCTCCGCGGACCATCCCATCGCCGCGAACTCCTCGGCGCGGCCGGCGCTGACCAGGGGCCCGAGCTCGTCGTCGTGGTCGGTGAAGAAGGCGAAGGGGGTCGAGGCCGCCCATTCCTCGCCCTGGAAGAGCATCGGCGTGCCCGGGCCCAGCAGGATCAGCGCGATCGCGGCGGCATGCGCGCCCGAGGATATGCCGTGGTGGATCCGGTCGCCGGCGGCGCGGTTGCCGACCTGGTCGTGGTCCTGCAGGAAGGTGACGAAGGAGTGGCCGTCGTAGTCGGGGGAGGCGGGGTCCACCGGCGCGCCCCACACCCGGCCGCGGAAGCTCGAGTACGTGCCGGCGTGCAGGAAGATCCCCGGCAGCACGGCGGCGAGCGCGTCGGCGTCGCCGAAGTCGGCGTAGTAGCCGGCGCGCTCGCCGGTGGCCCAGGCGTGCACGGCGTGGTGCACGTCGTCGGCCCACTGCATGTCCATCCCCAGGCCGCCCGCGCCCGTCGGTGTGACGGTCGCGGGCTGGTTGCGATCCGATTCGGCGATCAGGGAGAAGGGGCGCCCGGTCTCCTCCTGCCAGGCGGCGACGGCGCCGGCGAGCTCGGCGAGGAAGTGCGGGGAGGAGTCGTCCTTCAGCTCGTGCACCGCATCCAGCCGCAGCCCGTCCAGCCCCAGCTCCACCAGCCACTGCCGGGCGCTGCCCAGCAGGAAGTCGCGCACCTGGCGGGAGCCGGGCTGGTCGAGGTTCACCGCCTCGCCCCAGGGCGTCTCGTGGCGGTCCGTGAAGTACGGGCCGAACATGCCCAGGTAGTTCCCCGAGGGACCCAGGTGGTTGTGGACCACGTCGAGCACGACGGCGAGGCCGCGGTCATGGGCGGCGTGCACGAAGCGGGCCAGCGCCTCCGGCCCGCCGTAGGCGGAGTGCACGGCGTACAGCCCCACCCCGTCGTAGCCCCAGCCGCGCTCGCCGGGGAAGGTCGCCAGCGGCATCAGCTCGACCGCGTCCACGCCGAGCTCGACCAGAGCGTCGAGCCGCTCGATCGCGGTGTCGAGGGTGCCGCCGGCGCCGTCCGGGCCCGGGGCGAAGGTGCCCACGTGCAGCTCGTAGAGCACGGCCCCGCGCAGGTCCCTGCCCTCCCATCCCGGTGACGGCGCGAGCGCCTGCGCGTCGACGACCTCGCTCGCGGCGTGGACGCCGTCCGGCTGGGACAGCGACCGGGGATCCGGAAGCCACAGCTCACCGTCGTCGAGGCGGAAGGCATAGCGCGCCCCCGCCACGGGCGCCGGGCCCGAGAGCTCGAACCATCCCTCCTCGGCCGGGGCCATGGTGTGCACGGTCCCGTCCACGCGGATCTCCACGGCGTCGGCCGACGGGGCCCACACGCGATAGCGGTCTATCCCGCCGAGCGGGGTCGGGGGCTGCGGTGCGGCGGTCATCGCGTCTCCTCAAGGGGGTGGGGGACCGGCAGGGCGCCGGTCGGGGTGGCGCCGACGCGCACCAGCAGCGCGACGGGGCTGTCGTCCAGCAGCTCGACCAGCGGGACCATCCCGCCCTCGTGCTCCGCGCCGCCGAGCACGTCGCGCCAGCGGCCCTCGGGCAGGCCGATCCGGCTCTCGCCCCAGCCGCCGCGCTGGGCGAGTCCGTGCGCGAGCCGGGTGACGACGGTGACCACCTCGACCGGTCCCTCACCGCACGCGCGGCCGAAGGCGACGGCATGGCCGGTCGTGGTGGGCAGCGGGTGGTAGGCGGCGTCCCGGCCCTGGAACAGGTCCGGCCGCTCCCGGCGCAGCACCAGCGCACGGTGGGTAAGCCACAGCTTCTCGTCGCCGATCCCCTCGGGACGGGCGCCCTCGATCATCCGTCCGAGGCGGGCGGCGTGCGCGGCGTGGTCCACCTCGCGGCGGTTGTCGGGGTCCACCAGGGAGAGGTCCACGCTCTCGTTGCCCTGGTAGACGTCGGGCACGCCGGGCATCGTGAGCTGCACGAGCTTCTGGCCGAGGATCGCTGCGCGCTGCACGGCGGCCGTGCGCCGGGTCCAGTCGGCAAGGATCACGGCGACCTCCTCGGACTCCAGAGCCGCTCGCCCCAGGGCCTGCACCTCGCGCTCGTACTCGGCGTCCTGCTCGGTCCAGGTGGTGTGGGTCTTCGCCTCGCGCATCGCCTTGGCGAGATAGCCCTCGAGCCGGTCCGCGTCCAGCGGCGCGGCCCCGGAGCCGGGCAGCTCCCAGCAGGCGGCCAGGGTCTGCCACAGCAGCAGCTCGATCGCCCCGTCGACCCGGTCGCCGCGATGCGCGGAGGTCGCCCGATCCAGGTCCTGCACCACCAGCGCCCACTCGAGCGGCTGCTCGGTGAGGACGGCCAGGCGCGCCCGCACGTCCTCGCTGCGCTTGGTGTCGTGGGTGGACAGGGTGGTCATCGCATCGGGCCGGGTGCGCACCATGTGCAGGGCGTGGTCGTGCAGCACATCCGACTCGACCCCGATCCGCTCCGGGTCCGAACCCACCTCGTTCACGGCCAGGAAGCGGGTGTAGCGGTAGAACGCGGTGTCCTCGAGCCCCTTGGCGTGGACGGGGCCGCAGGTCTGCGCGAAGCGGACCACGACCTCGTCGCGCTCGGCGCTGCGGCTGCGCCCCGCGCTGCCCGCCTCGTCCCCGCACACCAGGGCGACGACCAGCTCGAGGGTCGCGGCGAGGTCCTCGTCGTCCCCGAGCCGGGCCAGTGCCCGCGCCGCGGCCTGCTCGATCACGGCCCGCTCGGCGCCGGGGGCGGGCTCGCCCGGGACGATGTAGGCGCGGTAGCGGTCCATCGAGGTCAGCAGCGCGACGACGACCTTCTGGATGTTGCGCCGCGTGGTGTCGCGCAGGCGGATGTCGTCCTGGCAGATCCCGTGGATCAGCGCGGTCAGCCGTTCGATCTCGGCCCACAGGCTGGTGGTGACCACGAGGTCCGTGGACTCGGCGGCGACCTCCTCGAAGGGGCGCAGGTCGCCGGTGCGCCGCTGCCACAGATGGGTCAGGCCCAGCGCGCCGTGCGGGTCGTGGAACAGCCCCGTCACCCGCCACAGCGCGTCGTAGCCGGTCGTGCCCGCGCAGGGGAAGTCGCCGGGCAGGTGCTCGTCGCCCTCGAGGATCTTCTCGATCACGGTCCAGGCCCCGTCGGTGGCGCGCTCGAGATCCCGCAGGTAGCCGCGAGGATCGGAGAGGCCGTCGGGATGGTCGATCCGGTAGCCGTCGATCACGCCCTCGCCCTGCAGACGCAGGAGCGTGCGATGGGTCGCCTCGAACACGGCGGGGTCCTCGACCCGCACCGCGGCGAGGGTGTCCACGTCGAAGAAGCGCCGGTAGTTCAGCTCCTCGTCGGAGACCTTCCAGTACGCGAGCCGGTACCACTGGCGGTCCAGCAGATCGGCGAGCCCGAGGTGCTCGGTGCCTGCGGCGACGGGCAGCACGTGGTCGTAGTAGCGCACCACGGTCTCCTCGGCGACCGACCCGTCGGCCTGCGGGACCTGCTCGGCGCCCATCGTGATCTCCCCGTCGGCGAGGACCGCGCCGATGGGCCGTCCCAGCACCGGCACGAGCACCGAGCGCTCGCCGGAGAGCTCGAGGTCGAACCAGTCGGCGAAGGGGGAGGCGGGGCCGTCGCGCAGCACCGACCACAGTGCCCGGTTGTGCCAGATCGGGGTCGGGATCGACATGTGGTTGGGGACGACGTCCACGACGATCCCCATCCCGTGGGCGTGGGCGGCCTCGGCGAGGCGGCGCAGCGCCTCCTCCCCGCCGATCTCCCCGCCGATGCGGGTGTGGTCCACGACGTCGTAGCCGTGGGTCGAGCCGGGCGCGGCCTGCAGCACGGGGGAGCAGAACAGGTGCCCCACGCCGAGCCTGGCGAGATAGGGCACGATCTCCGCCGCGTCGTCGGCGGTGAAGCCGGCGTGCAGCTGCAGGCGGTAGGTCGAGGTCGGGACCCGGTGCACCGCGGGCTGGGCCCCGGTGACGGCGGGTCGGGAGCGCCGGGACGGCGTCTCCCGGGTCGTGGGACGGGGACCGGTCTCGAGACTCACTGCGGGGCTCTCCTTCTCGGGGGTCAGGCGCGGACCGTGCGCTCGAGCTCGTCCGCGGCGCGCTCCTCGTCCTCGCCCGTCTCCGGGGGACGCATGAGGATCAGCATCGAATGGCCGGGGCGGACGACCTGCTGGCCGGGGTCGAAGACGGAGCCGACGTCGATGGTGTCGCCCGTGCCGAGCACGACCTCCCACTCGGCGCCGTACTCCTCGCCGGGCAGCACGAAGTCGACGTCGTTGCCGGAGGCGTTGAACACCACCAGCGCCGAGTCGCCCTCGATCCGTTCGCCGCGGGAATTGGACTCGGGGATCGCGGAGCCGTTGAGGAACATGGTCAGGCACTTGTTCTGAGGATCGTTCCACTCCTCCTCGGTCATCGGCTCCCCGTCGGTGCCCAGCCACTCCACGTCCTTGAGCACGGAGCCGGCGTCCTCGCGGACCACGCCCTGCAGGAAGCGGCGCCGGCGGAAGATCGGGTGCTCGCGGCGCAGGGCGATCATGCGCTGGGTGAACCAGAGCATCTCCTCCTGGTGCTCGTCGAGGTCCCAGTGCACCCACGACAGCTCGTTGTCCTGGCAGTAGGTGTTGTTGTTGCCCTGCTGGGTGCGTCCCATCTCGTCGCCGTGCAGGATCATCGGCACGCCCTGGCTGACCAGCAGCGTGGCCATGAGGTTCTTGGCCCTGCGCTTGCGCAGGGCGAGCACGGCCTCGTCGTCGGTGTCGCCCTCGACGCCCGAGTTCCAGGAGCGGTTGTGGCTCTCGCCGTCACCGCCGCCCTCCAGATTGGCCTCGTTGTGCCGCTCGTTGTAGGAGACGAGGTCCCGCATCGTGAACCCGTCGTGGGCGGTGACGAAGTTGATCGACGCGATCGGTGTGCGGCCGGTGTGCTGGTAGAGGTCCGAGCTGCCGGCCAGGCGCGAGGTGAAGTCGCCGACGGTGCCCGGCTCCGAGCGGTGGAAGTCCCGCACCGAGTCGCGATAGCGGCCGTTCCACTCCGACCACAGCGGCGGGAAGCCGCCCACCTGGTAGCCGCCCTCGCCCAGGTCCCACGGCTCGGCGATGAGCTTGACCTGGGAGATGATCGGGTCCTGCTGGATGATGTCGAAGAAGGCGGAGAGCCGGTCCACCTCGTGCAGCTCGCGCGCGAGGGTCGAGGCGAGGTCGAAGCGGAAGCCGTCCACGTGCATCTCGGTCACCCAGTAGCGCAGCGAGTCCATGATCAGCTGCAGCACGTGCGGGGTGCGCATCAGCAGCGAGTTCCCGGTGCCGGTGGTGTCGTAGTAGTGCGCCTCGTCGCCCTCGACCAGGCGGTAGTAGGCGCTGTTGTCGATGCCGCGGAAGCACAGGGTGGGGCCCAGGTGGTTCCCCTCGGCGGTGTGGTTGTAGACCACGTCGAGGATGACCTCGATGCCCGCCTCGTGGAGGTTCTTGACCATCTGCTTGAACTCCTGGACCTGCTGTCCCAGATCGCCCGCATAGGCGTACTCGTTGTGCGGGGCGAAGAACCCGATCGTGTTGTAGCCCCAGTAGTTGCGCAGCCCCTTCTCGACGAGATGGCCGTCCTGCACGAACTGGTGGACCGGCATCAGCTCGACCGCGGTGACGCCCAGCTCCTTGAGGTGCTCGATCACGGCGGGATGGCCCATCGCGACGTAGGTGCCGCGGATGCTGTCGTCGATCTCCGGGTGCAGCATCGTCAGGCCCTTGACGTGCGCTTCGTAGATCACGGTGTCGTGGTACTCGTGCGCGGGCGGATGGTCGTTGCCCCAGTCGAAGAAGGGGGAGACCACGACCGAGTGCATGGTGTGGGCGGCGGAGTCCTCGGTGTTGCGCTTCTCGGGGTCCTCGAAGTCGTAGCTGTACAGCGAGGGATGGTTGCTGGCCATCCCGGCGATCGCCTTCGCGTACGGGTCCAGCAGCAGCTTCGAGGGGTCGCAGCGCAGGCCCGCGGCGGGGTCGAACGGCCCGTGCACGCGATAGCCGTAGCGCTGTCCGGGCTGGACCGAGGGGAGGTAGACGTGCCACACGTAGGCGTCGACCTCGGTGACGTCGATGCGCCGCTCGGCGCCGTCCTCGTCGAACAGGCACAGCTCCACCCGCTCGGCCGCCTCGGAGAAGAGTGCGAAGTTGGTGCCCGAGCCGTCGAACGTGGCGCCGAGGGGATACGACTTACCTGTCCAGATCTGCATGGCCCCACAGTAGTGCGCGCGAGCGCGAAGGGGCCTGGGCACGGCGCGGCGGGCCCGATCGTGATGCTCCGGGGTGGGCGACCGCCCGACGGCGGGGAACGAGAAAGGCCCCGGCCGGAGCCGGGGCCTTGCATGGTGGGCGATACTGGGATCGAACCAGTGACC
>NZ_KV788866.1:18515-23080 GCF_001807385.1 Brachybacterium sp. HMSC06H03
GAAGCGCGCTACCGCTGCGCCAATCGCCCGTCGCGCCGGAGGCGCGGGGGAGGGATGGAGCGGACGACCGGATTCGAACCGGCGACCCTCACCTTGGCAAGGTGATGCTCTACCAACTGAGCTACGTCCGCACATCGGCTGAGCCGACGAGGAGTTACCTTAGGCGCGCCTCGACCCTCGGTGCAAACCCAGACGGTGTTCAGTGTCCGAGGTCACGGGCGGCGGGGTCGAGGTGTGCGGAGGGCTCGTGCCGGCCGGTCGGTCGGGGGTGCGGGGTGTGAGCCGTGCTCGCGCTCCGCTCTCGCGCTCCGCGGGCGGGGCGCGCCCGACCGGTCGGATCGAGGAGGGTGATGGGGTCCGGGTGTCGGTGGGGCCGGAGGGTCGGCTCGTCAGGTCCGAGGCCGCTCCGACCGACCGGGACGCAGGTCACATCAAGAAGTGGCGCGAGCATCCGTGGGGAGCATGTAAGCTTCTTCAAGTCCGATCGAGAGAACGGGCATCACCTCAGGGCGATTGGCGCAGCGGTAGCGCGCTTCCTTCACACGGAAGAGGTCACTGGTTCGATCCCAGTATCGCCCACGGCGGGATCCGCGGATCCCTGTCCTGCGGACGTAGCTCAGTTGGTAGAGCATCACCTTGCCAAGGTGAGGGTCGCCGGTTCGAATCCGGTCGTCCGCTCCGGGGGAACGGCGCTCCCGACTTCGCGTCGGGAGCGCTGTTCCGCATGATGCGAGAGCGTCACCCGGTGGGTTGGCCGAGAGGCGAGGCAACGGCCTGCAAAGCCGTGTACACGGGTTCGAATCCCGTACCCACCTCGAACGGTACCCGTCGGTGCCGTCCCGGGCGATTGGCGCAGCGGTAGCGCGCTTCCCTGACACGGAAGAGGTCACTGGTTCGAACCCAGTATCGCCCACCCCAGCAGAAGAGCCCCGGCCCCCCGACCGGGGCTCTTCTGCGTCCGCGGAGAGGCGCCCCACGCCGGGTCCCGCAGCCGGGGCCCACCGGGCCCTCGGTCCCGGTGCGCGGCCTCCGAGGTCTCTAGGCTCGACGGTGACGAGACCGCCGTCACGTCACCCGCCGCGCCGACCCGGAGGAGACCTCAGCATGCGTGCCCTCATCGTCCGTGCCCATCCGCTGGACCCCAGCAAGTCCCGTTCCATGACGATGGCCGACGCCTTCGTCGAGGAGCTCACCGCGCATCGCCCCGACACGGTGGTCGGCGACGTGCGGCTGTACGAGACCGCCGTGCCCGAGATCGACCTGGACATGATGACCGGCTGGGAGCGGCTGCGAGCAGGCGAGCACTTCTCCCACCTCACCGGTGCCCAGCAGAACAAGCTGGCGCTGTTCGACCAGTACACCAAGCAGTTCCAGAGCGCGGACCTGGTGGTGATCGCGAACCCGCTGTGGAACCTCTCGGTGCCCACGCGTCTGAAGGCCTGGATCGACACCGTCTGCCGCGCCGGCGTGACCTTCCGGTACACGGCCGAGGGCGACGCGGAGGGCCTCGTCACGGACAAGACCGTGGTGCACCTGCAGGCCAGCGGCGGCCACTTCGGCCAGCAGGATCCCGCGAGTCTGTACATCGCCGGCATGTTCCAGTTCCTGGGCTGCACTACCCACACCCTCGCCGCCGAGGGCATGGACCACGAGCCCGATCGTGCCGAGGAGATCATGGAGGCGGCGCTCCTCCGGGTGAGGGAGCTCGCGCGCTCCTTCTGAGCCGCCGGCGTCGAGGGGCCGGTCCGGCGCGGGCGCGCCGGCCGGTACCATCGACGACGGATCCGGCATCGTCGGCCGGCTCACCCCGACACGCAAGGAGCAGCACGTGGCCCAGATCGCCATCACCCTCGACGGTTCCCCCCAGCAGATCGAGGAGGGGACCACGGGCACCGCGCTCTTCGAGGGCACCGCCGCGATCGTCGCCCTGCGCATCGACGGGGAGCTGCGCGACCTCGACACCGTGCTCGAGGACGGGCAGGACGTAGAGGGCGTGGACATCTCCAGCCCCGACGGGCTCTCGATCCTCCGCCACTCGACCGCGCACGTGCTCGCGCAGGCAGTGCAGAAGACGAACCCCGACGCGAAGCTCGGCATCGGCCCGTCCATCACCGACGGCTTCTACTACGACTTCGACGTCGCCGAGCCCTTCACCCCCGAGACCCTCAAGGTGCTCGAGAAGGAGATGAACCGGATCGTCAAGTCCGGCCAGCGCTTCGTGCGCCGCGAGATCACCGACGACGCGGCTCGCGCCGAGGAGGCCGCAGAGCCCTACAAGCTCGAGCTCATCGGCCTGAAGTCCACCGCCGACGACGCCGCCGAAGGAGCGAGCGTCGAGGTCGGCGAGGGTGGCCTGACCATGTACGACAACGTCGACCGGCGCGGCGAGGTGGTCTGGACCGACCTCTGCCGCGGCCCGCATCTGCCCTCCACCAAGCTCATCGGCAACGGCTTCGCCCTGACCCGCTCCGCCGCCGCCTACTGGCGCGGCAGCGAGAAGAACCCGATGCTGCAGCGCGTCTACGGCACCGCCTGGCCCACCAAGGAGGAGCTGCGAGCCCACCAGGAGCGGATCGCCGAGGCCGAGCGCCGCGACCACCGACGCCTGGGCAGCGAGCTGGACCTGTTCTCCTTCCCCGACGAGATCGGCTCCGGCCTGCCGGTGTTCCATCCCAAGGGCGCCATGATCAGGATGGAGATGGAGGACTACTCGCGTCGCCGCCACGTCGAGGCCGGCTACTCCTTCGTCTCCACCCCCCACATCACGAAGAAGAACCTCTTCGAGACCTCCCGCCACCTCGAGTGGTACGCCGACGGCATGTACCCCCCCATGCACATGGACGAGGAGGTCGACGCCGAAGGCAACGTCACCAAGCAGGGCCAGGACTACTACCTCAAGCCCATGAACTGCCCGATGCACAACCTCGTCTACCGCTCCCGCGGCCGCTCCTACCGCGAGCTGCCCCTGCGGCTGTTCGAGTTCGGCAGCGTCTACCGCTACGAGAAGTCCGGCGTGGTCCACGGCCTGACCCGAGCCCGCGGCTTCACCCAGGACGACGCCCACATCTACACCACCCGCGAGCAGATGAAGGAGGAGCTCTCCAGCCTGCTCGGCTTCGTCCTGGACCTGCTGCGCGACTACGGCCTGGACGACTTCTACCTCGAGCTGTCCACCCGCGACCCCGAGAAGTCCGTCGGGGACGAGGCGACCTGGGAGGAGGCGACCCGCACCCTCGAGGAGGTCGCCACCGCCTCCGGCCTCGACCTCGTCCCGGATCCGGGCGGCGCCGCCTTCTACGGCCCGAAGATCTCCGTCCAGGCGAAGGACGCGATCGGCCGCACCTGGCAGCTCTCCACCATCCAGCTGGACTTCTTCGAGCCGGAGCTGTTCGAGCTCGAGTACACCGCCCCCGACGGCTCCCGCCAGCGCCCGGTGATGATCCACCGCGCCCTGTTCGGCTCGATCGAGCGCTTCTTCGGCGTGCTCCTCGAGCACTACGCGGGCGCCTTCCCGGTCTGGCTCGCGCCGGTCCAGGTGGTCGGGGTGCCGGTCGCCGCCGAGTACGTGCCCTACCTCGAGGAGGTCGCCGCCAAGCTGCGCGCCCGAGGCGTGCGCGTCGAGGTCGACTCCTCCGACGACCGGATGCAGAAGAAGATCCGAACCCACACCAAGGAGAAGGTGCCCTACCTCCTCATCGCCGGCGGCGAGGACCAGGACAAGGGCGCGGTCTCCTTCCGCATGCGCGACGGCAGCCAGGACAACGGCATCGACGTCGACGAGGCCGTGGAGCGGATCGTCACCGCGATCGCCGACAAGGTGCAGGTGTGAGCCCGGCCGACCAGCCCGGCGGCGAGCCCGCGCTCGAGGACGCCCGCGACTTCGCGGGCGTCCCCGACGACACCCAGCGGCTGTGGACCCCGCACCGGATGGCGTACATCGGCGGGGAGAACAAGCCCGAGGACCCGCACGACGACGAGCAGTGCCCCTTCTGCGCGGGGCCGCGCCGCCGCGACGAGGACGCGCTCATCGTCCACCGCGGCCGCGTCGCCTACGCGATCCTGAACCTCTACCCCTACAACTCCGGCCATCTGCTGGTGTGCCCGTACCGGCACGTCTCGGACTACACGGCGCTGACCGAGGAGGAGGTGGCGGAGGTCGCCGAGATCACCCGCACCGCGATGACCGTGATCCGCGCGGTCTCCGGCCCCGGGGGCTTCAACCTGGGCATGAACCAGGGCGAGGTCGCGGGCGCCGGGATCGCCGCCCACCTGCACCAGCACGTGGTGCCGCGCTGGGCGGGGGACGCGAACTTCCTGCCCGTCGTCGGCCGCACCAAGGCCCTCCCGATCCTGCTCGCGGACACCCGTCGGCTCTACGCCGAGGCGTGGCCCGGCGGCGGCGGGGCCTGAGCTAACATGGCCGAGCGCATCCGGGGGGAGCGCCGTGCGGACGTCGGGAACCGGCCGACCGCGACCGAGCACCGGGGGAGAGGCAGGGCCACGCTGTGACCAGCTCGACCGGCGCGCCCGCGCGCCAGCCCGGCCCGCCGCGGGCCGTCGGCCCC
>NZ_KV788867.1:0-3997 GCF_001807385.1 Brachybacterium sp. HMSC06H03
GCCGCGGCCCGCGCGGTCCTGGCCGGGCGGGCCATCCCCCAGGAGGCCCGCCCCGAGCCGCTGCTCGAGGAGATCGGGCGCGCCCTGCACCTGCCGCCCCCGGACCTCGCCTCCGCCGCCGATCCCGGCCTCCTCCTCGCCGAGGCCGGCGCGGCCCTCCGTGCCCTGCGGCGGGGCCAGCCGGGGGCTGTCGGCGCGGACGGGATGACGAAGTGTGAACACATCGCGCAGCTGCTCGCGGCGCTCGCCGTGGACCGCCTCCACTGGGAGCTCCTCGCCCAGCTGGTCGAGCACGGCGGGGCGCCGCCGATCGCCCGCGAGACCCTCCTCCAGGAGCTCGTCGCCGATCCCACCAGACGCCCTCACCCGGACGTCTGCGCAGGTGGGAGGGTGTACGTGCTGCTCGAGGAGATGCGCTGCGTGGCCTCGGCGGCGCTCGATGCCGCAGGGCCCGCCGCGCGCGGCACGGCGCGCCCTGCGTGGCGGGCGCTGACCGCTCTGCTGGTCCTGCTCGCCTGGTGGAACCACCGCTTCGCGACCGCGGGGAGCCTCGTCGACGAGCTCCGGCATCGGGAACCGGACTCCACTCTGGCACCCTTGCTGTCGAGAATGACCGACACCCCCGTCTTCCCCGCCTGGTGGCCCAGCACCTGAGGGGAGGGGGAGCCCGGGAGCACCGCGCCGGGCAGGAAGGAACGCTGCCGATGACCCTCCTCGGAGAGCACCGCGGCCCCGACGCCCCGACCGACCCGCAGGGCGACGGAGGGCCCGCCGCCCACGCCGCGGCGGAGCACCGCACGGGGACCCCCGCCCTGCTCGGGGCATGGCATCCCGACCGCGGCGGGGGAGACCGACGGTTCACCTCGATCGGCGCGCTGCCGCTCGAGAGCGGCGAGGTGCTCGAGGACGTCACGATGGCCTACGAGACCTGGGGGACCCTCGACCGCGACCGCGGCAACGCCGTCCTCGTCCTCCATGCCCTGACCGGCGACTCCCATGTGCGCGGCGCCGCCGGGCCGTCCCACCCGACGCCCGGCTGGTGGGAGGAGATCGTCGGACCCGGGCGGCCGATCGACACCGACCGGTACTTCGTCATCGCCCCCAACGTGCTCGGCGGCTGCCAGGGCAGCACCGGACCGAGCTCCGCCGCTCCCGACGGACGCCCTTATGGCTCCCGCTTCCCGCAGGTGACGATCCGTGACCAGGTCGCGGCCGAGCACCGCCTCGCCGAGGAGCTGGACCTGCCCCGCTGGGCGCTGGTGATCGGCGGTTCGATGGGCGGCATGCGGGCGATCGAATGGGGAGCCACCCACCCCGAGCAGGTCGAGCGCCTCGCCGTGATCGCCTCGTCGGCCCGCGCGAGCGCCGACCAGATCGCCTGGAACAGCGCCCAGGTCGCGGCGATCCGCGTCGACCCCGCCTTCCACGGCGGCGACTACTACCACCTCCCGCCGGAGGAGGGCCCCCACGCCGGGCTCGGTATCGCACGCCGCATCGCCCACACCACCTATCGCACCGCCGACGAGCTCGAGGCGCGCTTCGGCAACCGCTCCCAGGGCCCCGAGAACCCGCTCGACGGCAGCGGCCGGCACCAGGTGACCAGCTACCTCGACCATCACGCGGTCAAGCTCTCCCGCCGCTTCGACGCGAACTCCTATGTCACCCTCGCCCAGTCGATGAGCACCCATGACGTGGGCCGCGACCGCGAGGGCACCGCCGCGGCCCTGCGGCGCGTGCGTGCCCGGACCCTGGTCGTCGCGATCGACTCCGACCGCCTCTTCCCGCCGGAGCTCGTGCGTGAGATCGCCGAGCACGTCCCGGACGCCCGCTGGCAGCTGGCGAGCTCGCCGATCGGGCACGACGCCTTCCTGCTGGCCCATCCGGGACTGGAGAAGTGGATCGGCGACCTGCTGGACCACTAAGCTGGCCGCGCCGCAGCACCGCTGCGCAGGGAGGAGACGTCGCGTGACCATCGTCGTGGGGTACGCCCCGTCCACGCAGGGGAGGGCCGCGCTGCGCGCAGGCATCCGCTACGCCGAGCGCACGGGATCGCCGCTGCTCGTCGCCGCCCATCAGCACGCCGCGCCCGGCAGCGGAGGGGCCGCCGCGACCGAGGAGGAGGTGCGCGCCGAGCTCGAGGAGCAGGGCGCGGACCTCGAGGGCGTCATGATCCGCCGAGGCCCCGACCGCGAGATCGGCGAGTTCCTGCTCGCCACGATCGAGGACGTCCAGGCCGAGCTCGTGGTGATCGGGCTGCGCCGCAAGTCGCCGATCGGGAAGCTGAACCTCGGCGCCTCCGCCCGCAGGGTCGTGCTCGGCGCCCCCTGCCCTGTGCTCACCGTCAAGGACCAGGACCCCGCCTGAACCGCAGCGGGCGCCGCCCGGGACGCGACGGCACGGAGGCGCCGATCGCGTGCCGTGCGGCCGAGGGCCCTGGGGCGGGAATACCTGCCCCTGAAGAGCGTTACACTGATCAGGCTTGACGGCACCGTGCCTTCGTGCGCCCCTTCCGCGGTACAGACCGGGAACGCGACACGCGGCGCACACCGTGAGCCGCGCCGAGAAGACCGATCGCCCGAGTGCGGCGGACCGCCCGCACCGGGCCGCCGCCGGAAGAAGGAACTCTGTGACCTCCTCCAAGACTGCTGAGACCGCCACCGCGGCGAAGAACAGCACCAGCGCCGCGGCCTCGACGACCGACGAGGCCGTCGAGGGCGGTGCCCCCGTGACCGACGAGGGCGGTGCCGCGAAGACCACCACCAAGACGGCCGCGAAGAAGACGGCCGCGAAGAAGGCCGCTCCCTCGAGCCGGGGCGCCTCCGCCAAGCGCACCAGCGCCAAGGCCGCCGCGAAGACCCCCGATCAGGCCGAGGCCCCCGAGGCCGAGGACTCCGCCGAGGAGGCCGAGGCGCCCAAGGCCTCCTCCGGCGACCGCAAGGTCGAGGAGTCCGGCGGCTTCGTGTACAATGCCGCCGAGGACGACGCCCCCGCCCAGCAGGTCGTCACCGCCGGCGCGACCGCCGACCCGGTCAAGGACTACCTCAAGCAGATCGGCAAGGTCGCGCTGCTCAACGCCGCCCAGGAGGTCGAGCTCGCCGAGCGCATCGAGGCCGGCCTCTACGCCGAGCAGAAGCTCAAGGGCGACGAGTCCTATCGCGACAAGAACGGCCGCCTCACCAAGGCAGGCCGCGAGCTGACGATGATCGCGGACGACGGGCGCGCCGCGAAGGACCACCTGCTCGAGGCGAACCTCCGCCTCGTCGTCTCCCTCGCCAAGCGCTACACCGGCCGCGGCATGCTGTTCCTGGACCTCATCCAGGAGGGCAACCTGGGCCTGATCCGCGCGGTCGAGAAGTTCGACTACGCCAAGGGCTACAAGTTCTCCACCTACGCCACCTGGTGGATCCGTCAGGCGATCACCCGCGCCATGGCGGACCAGGCCCGCACCATCCGCATCCCGGTGCACATGGTCGAGGTCATCAACAAGCTCGCCCGAGTGCAGCGCCAGATGCTCCAGGACCTGGGCCGCGAGCCCACCCCGGAGGAGCTCGCCAAGGAGCTCGACATGACCCCCGAGAAGGTCGTCGAGGTCCAGAAGTACGGCCGCGAGCCGATCTCCCTGCACACCCCGCTGGGCGAGGACGGCGACAGCGAGTTCGGCGACCTTATCGAGGACTCCGAGGCCGTCGTCCCCGCGGACGCGGTGAGCTTCACCCTCCTGCAGGAGCAGCTCCACTCGGTGCTGGACACCCTCTCCGAGCGCGAGGCCGGCGTGGTCTCCATGCGGTTCGGCCTCGAGGACGGCCAGCCCAAGACGCTCGACGAGATCGGCAAGGTCTACGGCGTCACCCGTGAGCGGATCCGCCAGATCGAGTCCAAGACCATGAGCAAGCTGCGCCACCCCTCGCGCTCCCAGGTGCTGCGCGACTACCTGGACTGATCAGGGCGCAGCTCTCATCACCGGGCGGGCCCGGGATCCTCCGCGGATCCCGGGCCC
>NZ_KV788868.1:0-966 GCF_001807385.1 Brachybacterium sp. HMSC06H03
CCGCGGCGGAGGCGGCGGGCCTGCCGGTGGTGCTCGAGGGCTTCGCCGATCGCGCCTATCTCCCCGACGGCACCCTCACCTCGCGCACGCGGCCCGGCGCCGTGCTCACCGACCCCGAGGCGGTCTCGGCCCAGGCGCTGTCGATCGCGACCGAGGGCGGGGTGCGCGCGGCCGACCGCACCTGGGTCGATCTGCCTGTGCGGTCGCTGTGCCTGCACGGGGACACCCCCGGCGCCGTCGAGCTCGCCCGGGCGGTGCGGGCCCGGCTCGAGGAGGCGGGCGTGGACATGAAGGCAGCGCTGTGAGGAACGGGGCAACGGACCCCCTCCCTCCCCCGCTGCGCGTGCACCGCGCCGGGGAGACGAGCATCCTCGCCGAGTATCCCGGCACCCCCGCCGTGCTCGCCGCGGCCGCGGCCGTGCGCGCCCTCTCCCCCGCACACCTGCTGGAGCTCGTCCCCGCCGAGCGCACCCTGCTGCTGCACGGCGCGGCGCCGCGCGACGTGCGCCTGTTCGCGGACCTGCTCTCGCGACTCCCCCGCGCCGCGCGTGAGGAGAGCGGCGGCGGCGGGACCAGCATCGGCATCGTCTACGACGGCGAGGACCTGGAGGAGGTCGCGGAGCTGCTCGCGATGAGCACGGACGCACTGATCAGCGCGCATTCCGAGGCGACGTGGGCGGTCGCCTTCGGCGGCTTCGCGCCCGGCTTCCCCTATCTGGTCGCCGACGATCCGCACGAGGCGTCCGGCCCGCCTTGGGAGGTGCCGCGCCGCGCCGAGCCCCGCACGTCGGTGCCCGCGGGCGCCGTCGGCCTCGCCTCCCGCTACTGCGGCATCTACCCGCGCCCCTCGCCCGGCGGCTGGCAGCTGATCGGCCGCAGCGACGCGCCCCTGTTCGACGTGCACCGGGAGCCGCCCGCACTGCTCAGCCCCGGCACCCGCGTGCGCTTCACGCCGCAGCGCGCCGC
>NZ_KV788869.1:0-9498 GCF_001807385.1 Brachybacterium sp. HMSC06H03
ACGGGCCCCGCGGATCCGCGGGGCCCGTGCCCTGTTCACGGGCCGTGCCGGAGGGGTCAGCACGGGCGAGCATGCCGGCCTCAACCTCGCCCGCCACGTCGGCGACGACGCACAGGCTGTCGAGGAGAACCGGGCGCGGGTGGCCGCGGAGATCGGCGCACCGCTGGTCTTCGTCGAGCAGGTCCACTCCGCCGATGTGCTCGTGCTGCCCGCACCGGACGCCGGGCCCGGGCACGGCACCAGGCCCGCGGGGGAGCAGGGACCCGTCGTGCGCGCCGACGCGATCGTCACCGACCGCGCCGACGTGGCGCTCGCGATCATGGTCGCCGACTGCCTGCCCGTGCTGCTCTCCGACCCGGTCGCCGGGGTCGTCGCCGTCGCCCATGCCGGCCGCCGCGGCCTGCTGGACGGCGTGCTCGAGGCGACCCTCTCGGAGATGGCCGCCCTCGGCGCCCGTCCCGCGGACGTGACCGCGAGCATCGGCCCGTCGATCTGCGGCGCCTGCTACGAGGTGCCGGAGCAGATGCGAGAGGACGCCGCGGCCCTCCTGCCCGCGACCGCCTCGAGGACGAGCTGGGGGACCCCGGCGCTGGACCTGCGGGCGGGAGCGGTCTCCGTGCTGCAGGACGCGGGCGTCCCTGCCGAGGCGATCGACGCCGAGCATCCCTGCACCTTCGAGGACGAGCGCTTCTTCTCCTACCGCCGCAGCGCCGTCACCGGTCGCTTCGCCGGGGTGCTGCGCAGGGGCTGAGCCGGGCCCGGGCGAACCCGGCCGGGCTCCGCTGCCGCGCCCGGGCCCGGTCGGCGCGTACGTCACGACGCGCACGTCACGCCGCGACACGTGCACGACACGCCGACGACGTCCCTGTCGTGTCGAATCGCCTGCTGTACTTTCGAGGCAACGGGCTCCCGCGCACTCCCCGTGCTTCCCCGGGGCCCAGGTCAGCGCGAACAACGACTGGGAGATCTGCGATGGGAACCTGGCGCAACGCCATGGTCGCACTCGGCCTCGCCAACGAGGTCGACGACGAGTACTACGAGGACGAGCGGTACCGCGAGGAGCAGCCTGCTCCGTCCCGCCGCACCGAGCGGGCGCCCGAGCCCACCATCGAACGGGAGGCCCAGGTGACCCCGATCCGTCAGCACTCGAACGTGGTCGCGATGGCCCCGGCAGTGGAGGAGTCGATGCAGCGCATCACCACGATCCATCCGCGGTCGTACAACGACGCCAAGGCGATCGGCGAGTCCTTCCGCGACGGCGTGCCGGTGATCATGAACCTCTCGGACATGCAGGACGGCGACGCCAAGCGCATGGTCGACTTCTCCGCCGGCCTCGTCTTCGGCCTGCGCGGCACGATCGAGCGCGTCACCTCCAAGGTGTTCCTGCTGTCCCCGGAGTTCGTCCAGGTCGACGGGGACTCCTCGGCCGACGAGGGCAGCTTCTACAACCAGAGCTGAGCCTCCCGTGCAGCTCGTCGCCGGGATCCTCTATCTCGCAGTCCTGCTCTATCTGCTCCTGCTCCTGGCGCGCCTGGTGCTCGAGTGGATCCAGGGCTATGCCCGCGAGTTCCGCCCCTCGGGGCTGGTGCTGGTGCTCTTCGAGGTGGTCTTCACGCTGACGGACCCCCCGGTCAAGCTCTTGCGCCGTCTGATCCCCCCGGTGCGGCTCGGTGCGGTGAGCCTGGACCTGTCTCTGATGATCCTCCTGATCGTGGGTTGGATCGTTCTGCGCGTCCTCGCCGGTCTCGCGGCCTGATCCACGGCTCTGCGATGTGAGGTGCGCGATTCTCCCGGCCCCGATGCAGGGGTCCGCCGCCGATCCGCTAGGCTGTCCGCACCGCGCCTCACCGCGCAAACCGACTCACGAATGACGAAAAGGTGACCCATGGCTCTGATGCCCGAAGACCTGATGAATCAGCGGTTCACCCCGGTTCGGTTCTCCGAGGGTTACGACATGGACGAGGTCGACAACTTCCTCGACAACGAGGTCGAACCCCGCCTGAAGGAACTGATCTCCGAGAACGAGCGCCTGAAGAAGGAGCTCGAGGAGGCGCACAACCGCATCGCTGAGCTCGAGTCCGGTGCTCCTGCCGCGGCCGCCGGCCCGGCCGTCGAGGCCGAGGACCAGGACGAGGCGACCCTCGTCTCCGAGGTGCCCGACTCCGCCGCCGATGAGACCGCCCCGCAGGCCGTCGTCGCCGACGAGAAGCCGTCGCCCGCGGCCGAGGAGCCCGTCCCCGCCTCTGCGCAGACCCCGGACCAGTCCGCCGCCGGCATCATCGCCCTGGCCAACCGTCTGCACGACGAGTACGTCAAGAACGGCGAGGACGAGCGCGACCGCCTCATCACCGAGGCGAACGAGGAGCACAAGCGCATCGTCGGCGAGGCCGAGGAGAAGTCCCGCACCACGCTGGCCGAGCTCGAGACGAAGAAGGCCGAGCTCGACAAGACCATCGAGGGCCTGCGCAACTTCGAGCGGGACTACCGCAACCGTCTGCGCAACTACCTGGAGAACCAGCTGCGCGAGCTCGACACGAGCGAGACGCAGGACAAGCAGGCGAACTTCGGTCTGTGAGCACGTCTGACCCCATGTCGACGAGCGCCGGCCCGCAGGGGTCCGGCGCTCGTCGCCGTCTGAGCCGCCCCGCCGTCCTCGCCGTCGTCGGCCTGCTCGCGGTCGTGCTCCTGGTCGCGGACCAGGTGACGAAGAACTGGGCGGTGGCGACCCTCCCCGAGCTCGACCCTCAGCCCTTCCTCGGCGAGGTGCTGCAGCTGACCCTGCTGTACAACACCGGCGCGGCCTGGGGGATGGGCGCGGAGATCACCCCGGTGGTCACCTGCCTGCAGATCGCGATCGTGATCGGCGTGATCGTCTTCGCGGTCCGCTCGGTTCGCTCGCCCTGGTACGCGCTGGCCCTCGGTCTGATCATGGGCGGCGCGCTCGGCAACATCCACGACCGCCTGCTGCGGGCCCCCGGCCCCTTCCACGGCGCGGTCGTCGACTTCCTCGAGCTGCCGAACTGGCCCGTCTTCAACGTCGCCGACATGGCCGTGGTGGGCGGGGCGATCCTGGTGATCGCGCTCGGGCTGTTCGGCCTCGACGCCGATCCCGCCGGCGCCGTGCAGGAGCAGGCCGAGGCCGAGCAGGCGCAGACCCGCGCCGAGCAGGAGCAGGCCCGTGCCGCCGAGCCGTCGACGGGTGACCCGGCGGAGGAATCCCCGGAGGCGGAGAAGTGAGCGCCTCCCGCACCCTGATGGTCCCCGACGGCCTCGCCGGGGAGCGCGTGGACGTGGGCATCTCCCGCATGCTGGGCCTGTCCCGCACCCGCGCCGCCGACCTCGTCATGGCCGGGCACGTCCTGGTCGACGGCCAGGTCCCCGCCCGCTCCACCCGTCTCGAGCCCGGGGCGATGGTGGACGTCGAGCTGCCGGACGAGAAGCCGGTCGTCGAGGCCCGGCCCCAGATCGCCGAGGGCATGAGCCTGATCCACCAGGACGACGACATCGTCGTGATCGACAAGCCCGTGGGCGTCGCGGCGCATCCGAGCGCCGGCTGGTCCGGGCCGACGGTGCTGGGCCATCTCGCCGCCGCCGGCGTCTCGATCCGCACCAGCGGCGACCCCGAGCGGCAGGGGATCGTCTCCCGTCTGGACGTCGGGACCAGCGGGCTCATGGTCGTCGCCCGCACCGAGCGCGCCTACACCACTCTGAAGGACGCCTTCCGCGCCCGCGAGGTGGGGAAGGTGTACCACGCGGTGTGCCAGGGAGCGCCCGACCAGCCCTCCGGCACGATCGACGCGCCCATCGGCCGCTCGCCGAGTCACGACTACAAGTTCGCGGTGCGCGAGGACGGCAAGCACTCGGTCACCCACTACGAGACCCTCGAGGAGCTGCGCGGCGCGACCCTGCTGCGTGTGGGCCTGGAGACCGGCCGCACCCACCAGATCCGCGTGCACATGGCCGCGCTGCGACATCCCCTGGTCGGCGACCCGCTCTACGGCGCGGACCCGACCCTCGCGATGAAGGTGGGCCTGGTGCGGCAGTGGCTGCACGCGATGGAGCTGAGCTTCACCCATCCGGTCAGCGGGCGCGAGGTCACCTACACCTCCACCTACCCGGACGACCTCCAGCAGGCGCTCGAGAGGCTCAGGGAGCGCTGAGCAGGGCCGCGCGCGGCGCACCGTTCCCGCGCCTCCGTGCGGTCCGGGTGTCGTCGTCACCGGTCTCGACCGTCCACGCGATACCGTCGATCCATGACCGACGAGCAGACCTCCGGAGCGCTGACCCCCACCCGGGATGCCGCCCTGTCCCGCCCCGACTTCCCCGTCGCCCGCGTCGCGCGCCGCCTGGGCCTCGACCCCGAGGGTGCCGAGCTCGCGCTGCGCGACGACGAGCGGGTTCGCGCCGCACTCGCACGCTCCGTCGAGGAGTTCCTCGCCGCCGATGACGACCGCCGCGCCGGACGGCCCCCGAGCTCCGAGCTCGCCCTGGACCCCGACTTCCCGACCGGCGTGGGCATGGCGCTCGTCGGCGCGGCGGTGCTGTGGGAGGCACGGGACCTGGTGCCGAAGGTCGCCCTGCGCGTGGCGAAGGACCACTACGAGGACGGGGCCGACGAGCTCGCCGCGAGCTACGTCGCCCTCGTGCAGGAGTCCGTCGAGCCGGGGGAGCGCAGCGACGACGACGCCCTCGCCTGGGCCGCGCAGTCCCTGCTGGTCTCCGTGCTGCAGCGCTCCGGGGACCCGGCCCGCGCCGACGAGATCGCCCGAGACCTCGCCGCCCATGCGATCCCGATCGATCTATGGCGCGATGACGACCCGACCCTGCCGGACGACTCCCTGGCCTGGCACGGCGGCGCCTTCGTCGGCGGGATCCCGCCGCGCCGCGACGAGCGACGCCTCAGCTTCGAGGACGTCCACGACTACATGAACTCGCTCATGGCGGACATGCAGCGCGAGCAGGCGGCGGAGGACGACGGCCGGGGCTGAGCACGCCGGGCGCGCGGAAGCGTCCCCGCCCGTGCCCTGACCCCTTGACGAATGAACGGGGCGCCCTCCTCACGGGCAGCGTGAACTGCGACGTCCATCCTGCGCACCCACGCCGAGGTCGCGGATCCCCGCTGAGAACGCTGCTGAGCAGCGCCCGTCAACGCCTCGCCGCGCCGGCGGATTCCCGACACGCCGGACGCGCCGGGGTGACCTCTCCGACCCCCGCCTGAGCGCTCTCCCGTCGGCCCACGCGGCTACCCTGGTGGGCATGGTTTCTGCGGGTTCCGATGACTTCGTCCATCTCCACGTCCACACCGACTACTCGCTGCTGGACGGTGCCGCGAAGATCGACAAGCTGGTCGCCGAGACGGTGAACCAGGGCCAGCAGGCGGTGGCGATCACCGACCACGGCTATCTCTTCGGCGCCTATGAGTTCTACAAGACCGCGACCGACGCCGGCGTGAAGCCGATCATCGGCCTCGAGGCGTACGTGACCCCGGGCACCAGCCGCCACGACCGCACCCGCGTTCAGTGGGGCACCAAGGAGCAGCAGGCGGCGGGTGACGACGTCTCCGCCCGCGGCGCCTACACCCACATGACCCTGCTGTCGAAGTCGACCGAGGGTATGCACAACCTCTTCCGTCTCGGCTCGGCCGCCTCCCTCGACGGGCAGATGGGCAAGTGGCCGCGGATGGACCGAGAGATCCTCTCGAAGTACGCGCCGGGACTGATCGCCACCTCCGGTTGCCCCTCCGGCGAGGTGCAGACCCGCCTGCGCCTGGGACAGTTCGACGAGGCCGTGAAGGCCGCCGGCGAGTTCCAGGACATGTTCGGCAGGGACAGCTACTTCATCGAGCTGATGGACCACGGCCTCGACATCGAGAAGCGCGTGACCAAGGACCTGCTCGAGGTCGCCAAGGCGGTGAACGCCCCGCTGGTGGCGACCAACGACCTCCACTACGTCACCGAGCAGGACGCCACCATCCAGGACGTGCTGCTGTGCATCAACTCCGGCTCGCGCCTGAACGATCCCGACCGCTTCAAGTTCGGCGGCTCCGGCTACTTCCTGAAGTCCGCCCAGCAGATGCGGGAGCTGTTCCGCGAGTTCCCCGAGGCCTGCGACAACACGCTGCGCATCGCCGAGATGTGCGACGTCTCCTTCACCACCACCTCCGAGGGCGCGAACTACATGCCGCACTTCCCCACCCCGGGCGGGGAGGACGAGGAGTCGTGGTTCGTCAAGCAGGTCCAGGACGGCCTCGAGTACCGCTACCCCGCTGGCATCCCCGACGAGGTCCAGAAGCGCGCCGACTACGAGGTCGGGATCATCCTCCAGATGGGCTTCCCCGGCTACTTCCTGGTCGTCTCCGACTACATCAAGTGGGCCAAGGAGCGGGGGATCCGCGTCGGCCCCGGCCGTGGCTCCGGCGCCGGCTCGATGGTCGCCTACGCCATGCGCATCACCGACCTCGACCCGATCGAGCACGGCCTGCTCTTCGAGCGGTTCCTGAACCCGGACCGCGTCTCCATGCCCGACTTCGACGTCGACTTCGATGATCGCCGCCGCGGCGAGGTCATCGAGTACGTCGAGCGCAAGTACGGCGACGACAAGGTCTCCCAGGTCGTCACCTACGGCGTCATGAAGACCAAGAACTCCATCAAGGACGCCGCCCGCGTGCTCGACTACCCCTTCGCGATGGGGGACAAGATCACCAAGGCGCTGCCGCCGGCGGTGATGGGCAAGGACATCCCGATCAACGGGATCTTCGACCCCGAGAACAAGCGCTACGCGGAGGCGACCGAGTTCCGCCGCATGCACGACGAGGACCCCGACGTCCAGAAGGTCGTCGAGATCGCCAAGGGCGTGGAGGGCCTGACCCGCGGCTGGGGCGTGCACGCCTGCGCGGTCATCATGTCCAGCCACACCCTCACCGACATCATCCCGATGATGCGCCGCCCCTCCGACGGCCAGATCATCACCCAGTTCGAGTACCCGACCTGCGAGACGCTCGGCCTGCTGAAGATGGACTTCCTGGGGCTGCGGAACCTCACCGTCCTCTCCGACGCGGTGGAGAACATGTCCCGCAACGGGAAGACCCCGCCGGACCTGGAGACCCTGCCCTTCGACGACCCGGCGACCTACGAGCTGCTCCAGCGCGGCGACACCCTCGGGGTGTTCCAGCTCGATGGCTCCGGCATGCGCACCCTGCTGCGGCAGATGAAGCCCGACCAGTTCGGGGACATCACGGCCGTCTCGGCGCTCTACCGTCCGGGTCCGATGGGCATGGGCTCGCACACCAACTACGCGCTGCGCAAGAACGGCCTGCAGGAGATCACGCCGATCCACCCGGAGCTCGAGGAGCCGCTCTCGGAGATCCTCGACGAGACCTACGGCGTGCTCGTCTACCAGGAGCAGGTGATGCAGACGGCGCAGAAGGTCGCCGGCTACTCGCTCGGCGAGGCGGACATCCTCCGCCGCGCCATGGGCAAGAAGAAGAAGGCGGAGCTGGACAAGCAGTACGTCTCCTTCGAGGCGGGCATGAAGGACAACGGCTACTCCGACGCCGCCGTGCAGGCGCTGTGGGAGACGCTGCTGCCCTTCGCGGACTACGCCTTCAACAAGTCCCACTCTGCCGCCTACGGCGTGGTCTCGTACTGGACCGCCTATCTCAAGGCGAACCACCCCACCGAGTACATGGCCGCGCTGCTGACCTCCACCCAGGAGAACCGCGACCGGCTCGGCCTCTACCTCGGCGACTGCCGCCACCGCGGCATCACCGTGCTGCCCCCGGACGTCAACGAGTCCGACCTGTACTTCTCCGCCGTCGGCGACGACATCCGCTTCGGCCTCTCCGCGATCCGCAACGTCGGCGCGAACGTGGTCGAGGAGATCATCCGCACCCGCGAGGAGAAGGGCGCCTTCACCTCCTTCACCGACTTCCTGGACAAGGTCCCGCTGTCGGTGTGCAACAAGCGCACCATCGAGTCGCTGATCAAGGGCGGCGCCTTCGACTCCCTCGGCCACAACCGCCGCTCCCTCGTGCTGATCCACGAGGACGCCGTCGACTCGGTCGTCGACGTCAAGCGCAAGGAGGCCCAGGGCCAGTACGACCTCTTCGCCGACGTCTTCGGCGGTGCGGGCGGCGGCGAGGGCGAGGACGCGATGGCCTCCGGCTCCGCGGCGACGCTGACCATCCCGGACCTGCCCGAGTGGGACCGCAAGGAGCTGCTCGCCTTCGAGCGGAACATGCTGGGCCTGTACGTCTCGGACCACCCCCTGTACGGGCTCGAGCACGTCATCGCCCAGAACTCCTCCACCTCCATCAGCTCGCTGGCCGACGAGGACGCCGTCAAGGACGGCGAGATGGTCACGATCGCGGGGCTGATCACCACCCTGCAGCGCAAGACCACCAAGAAGGGCGACATGTGGGCGATCGCCACGGTCGAGGACCTCGAGGGCTCGATCGACTGCCTGATGTTCCCTTCGACCTACATGACCGTCGCCTCCGAGCTCGCCGAGGACCTCGTCGTCTCGATGAAGGGCCGGGTCGACACCTCCAAGGGCATGCCCGAGCTGCGGGTCATGGAGATGACGATCCCGGAGACCGGGGGAGGGGTCGACGGCCCCGTCACCATCGCCCTGCCCGCCCTGCGCGCCACCGAGAAGGTGGTCGGCGACCTCCGCGGCGTGCTCGAGGACAACCCCGGCTCCTCCGAGGTGCGGGTCAAGCTCCAGGAGCCCGGCCGCACGACCCTGATGCAGCTGGACAAGCGCCTCGCGGTCACCCCGTCGGCTGCGCTGTACGCCTCGCTGAAGGCCCTGCTGGGTCCGGGATGCCTCTCCTGAGCACGGCAGCGCGAAGGTGACGGCGTGAGCACGCCGTCCGTGCGGGGCGGCGGCGGGGACGGCCCGGGGCGGCCCGCGCCCTGGCGCATCGCGACCTTCAACATTCGCCACGGTCTGGGCCGCGACGGACGGGTGGACCTCGCCCGCACCGCCCGGGCGATCGCCGCGCTGCGGGCCGACGCGATCGGTCTGCAGGAGGTGGACGTCGCCTACGGGCCCCGCTCGGGGCACGAGGACCAGGCCTCCCGGCTCGCGGAGCTGCTGGGCTGGGAGGTCGCCTTCGGGGCGGCGCTCGACCTGCCGCCCCTCCGGCCCGACGGCCCGCGCCGCCGCTACGGGGTCGCGCTGCTCACCCCGCATGCGCTCACGGGCCCCGTGATGCACGCCCTCCCCGCGCATCCGGGCGCCCCAGCGCGGCACGAGCCCCGCGGGGTGCTGCACGCGCAGGTGACGCGCGGCGGCGGCGATGCGCTCGACCTGCTGGTCACCCATCTGGACAACGACCTGCCCCAGCACCGCACCGCGGAGGTGCTCGGCATCCTCCGCCGCGCCGAGGGGATCACCGGACCGGCCGTGCTGCTCGGCGATCTCAACGCCGCCCCGCACCGCCCCGAGCTCGCACCGCTCGCCGCCGCCGGCTGGCGGGAGGCGGCCGACGCGCTG